>CAJWKH010000022.1 GCA_913042085.1 uncultured Gammaproteobacteria bacterium
TCTTCTTCAGAATTTACATTTTCGATAACGGACGTTAATGAAACAATCGATCTTAGCATCGCACTTGAAGCCAGCTCCTTTTCTGAAGGAACAGCCACGGGAACCACCCTCTTAACTTCTAGCGCTGTTGACACTGAAGGAGATGCGATCACTTTCTCACTTTCAGGCACCGGCAGCGATAACTTCTCCATCTCAGAGGACGGAACCGTTACTTTACTTAATGCTTTGGATTACGAAACCACCTCAACCTACACCTTGACCTTAAGTGCGTCGGATGGCACCAACACCGTTAACTCCACTTTCACTTTAAACATCGATGACGTTAATGAAGCAGCCTCCTTAGATTTTTCTTTGGAAGCGGAATCGTTTTCTGAAGACACTTCAACTGGCACCACCATCGCCATTACTTGGGTAACGGATCCTGAGAACGATAACATTACTTACACTTTGTCGGGCACAGGCAGTGAGAATTTTACCGTTTCAAACAACGGAACCATTCTTTTAAGTAGTGCGTTGGATTACGAGACTGCAACTTCTTACAACCTTACCTTAACCGCCTCAGATGGCACGAACGAAACCAGTAAAAACATCGCGTTTACCGTGAATAACGTAAATGAAACGCCAACCCTATCGACTAATTTAGCGTCTAGTTCATTTGCGGAAGACATTTCAACCGGAACCACTATTGCCACCTCAACGACCTCTGATCCTGAGAATGGAACCATCACTTACACGTTATCAGGCACGGGCAGTGATAAGTTTTCTGTGAGTTCGTCGGGGGTTGTGACTTTAACGAGTGCACTGGATTATGAAACCACCACCTCTTATAACTTAACGCTTAGCGCTTCGGACGGAACCAACACGGTCACTGACAACCTTACGGTCAATGTAACGGATGTGGATTTATCGTTAAGTACGAGCCTTGCGTCTTCTTCGCAGAGTGAAAGCACTTCAACCGGGACCACCATTGCCACTTCTTCCAGTTCTAACGCTGAAGGCACCGTTACTTACTCTTTAACCGATTCCGATAACAAGTTCTCGATTAACAGCTCAACCGGTGCAGTTACTTTGGCGAATAGCTTGGATTATGAAACTAAGACTTCACACCAATTCACGGTGACAGCTAGCGACGGGGTTACCAGTGTTTCGCAAACCTTTACTTTGAGTGTTTCTAATGCTGGCGTCGAATCATTAGCAATCACTTTAGCAAACAGCGGAGCGGCCTTAGCGGAGTCTTCAAACTCAGGAACCGCCGTTGCTACCTCTAGCATCAGTAATCCAGAAAATTTGAGCATTACATATACGTTGAGCGGAACGGGCAGCAATAAGTTTGCGGTTGATAGCAGCGGTAATGTAACCACCAACGCGGCTTTGGATTTTGAAACGACTAAGAGTTACAACCTGACGCTAACGGCGACTGGTGGAGGCTACACACTCACCGATAACTTTACCGTTAATGTAAGCAACACCGAAGAACTTAAATCAGCCGTGCTTCGATACTCTGCTGCTTTTAACTCAGCTTCTAGAAGTGGATTTAGCGCTACCGCCACCAGAGGTCCAACGGGCTCGACTATGCCTGCTTATATTTTAGAGCAAGTCGGACTCACCAACACAACGGCCATCAATTCGGTGGCTGAAACCGGTACAGTCAATACCGGTAATTATGTGCCCGTAAAGATTGGCTCCGTACCACAATTAAATTGGCGTTATTATTGGCCTATACCTGGAACCGATAGAAATTATTATTACACTGCAGGAAGTGGCACGGCATACCAAAAAAGATATTATGCCCCTTACCCTTTAGAAACGCCCACTACCGTCACCATGGCTAGTGCAGATTACGTTTCAGCAGGACGTCTGGAAGATGCTTTATTTTGGTATATGATTACTGATAAACCAGCAGCCAATATAAGTTTTACCGATCAGAGCACGGGTCAAGCGTTGATATTATGGAATGTCTGGCAATATGATGGTGAATATTCTAATGTAGATGATCAATGGGTTGATGCTCTAAGTGCAGCCAGTAAACCCTATACTATAGTAAATAGCTCATATGTTCCGGACGACTTAAGTACTTATAGTTTGATTATCGATCTTAGAGGAATTGCCGGTACTATTGATGTATCTGGTTATGAAGACCATCTGAAAACTTCGGGACATGTTCTTTACATGATCTCTTCTGAAGAGACTAGTTACTACTCTAGCAACCAGTCCGCTACTCAAAGTTTGATAGCAGCTATAGGTGGAGGAGATGTATCATTTTCTAATTCTGGGGGTTACAACGGCGGTGGCGGCATAAATGCCTCTGTGAGCGGCAGTGGCGGTATTGCGGAAGAATTAGCTGGGATGACGTATTTCTGTTCACAATGCGGAAATACCTTTAGCAACTTAGGCAACGGTATTGATATTGTTGGAACCAGTTCCTCTGCTCATATTGGGTATTGGGGACCCAATGAAACTAACAGTGACACGAATGGAATTTACATCGCTAATAATAGTAGTAATTGGAGTCACTTTTATGGAAGATATGATCAGAATTATGAAATTATGCAGTGGATTGTTGGGTTATCCAACGACGCCGCAAACACTACGGCAACCTACAACCTTTACGAGGACCAAGTTAATATTGCAGGAGAACCTTATACAGACGCTAGCTTTAGCGCTTTTACAGGAGGGAGTAAACGGATAATTCCCATTCTTTTAATTCCAATTGATTACTTTCAGGCAACTGATTATTCAGGAAATAGATTTATGCTCCCTAATTTTGTACCAGTTAATTTTTGGGATAATAGTTATGACAGTGTTGGGGTAGATTATTGTGAAGGCATGACGAGTAACTCTGCTCCGTGCTCAGGTTTTGATAATCAATATGTTTGGATTGATAGTGCCGTTCTTACGGAAAGCGGCGATACCAATAATGCCTCTTCTAATAGACATCATATTATCCAAACTGATAGATTTTATTCATCAGGATCTACTGACACCAATGAAGTACCCGAAGGTATGTCTATGTGGTGGCAAATTCTTAACCCAAGCGGAGTTGGAACAGGTATATGGGCTCAAGTTTCTATAAAAGACTCTTACGAGGGCGCCGGATGTAGTTGGAACTGTGGTGACAACCGTGATGATCAACAAAGTTTATTAAACGTTCTTATTTCTAATATTGATTATAGAAAAAATGATACCTCCAGGTATTCATCAGGAGATACGGGTCTGGGCATGGATGGTTATAACTATTGGTCTTATCAGGGCCCAACCAATGTCGACAATAACGGTTTAGGCGTTACTTATGGAACTTCGCCCATTGAGTGCGTAACTTCTTCCGAGAGCGGATGTTTTTGGGGGAACGGTTCTAGTAACTCCAGTCCGCATAACAGCGAGAGGCCAGGTGGAGCCATGATTAGCACTTCTGACCCATACAAGTCAGGCAACATGACCCTAGGAGTAAATTACAACTCCAACGACGATACTTTTAGCACTGGGACTTTTAACATGGCCGCAGTGACTGAATACTTGTATGGACCGCTTTCAAGCGTTACTTCAGCCGTAGAATTTGATCCATCTTTTGCTAACCACCTTATGATAAGTGAGGATTGTACCGATAGCACGTGCGCTATTTATTCCTTAGAAAATACTGATGCCTTTGCTGTGAGCTCACTTTTTTACCTTCCTAGCGGTGCCCCCAACTCCTCCGCAAGGCTTACTGTTTGGGGAACAATGGATGCAAGTGGTGTCAGTAATTACTCACAAGTTTATATGAGCATCCAGGACAATAAAATTAAATTTTTTGGGGGTCGTGCCGAATCAAATTATGTTGAATTTACCGGAAGCGATACTTTAACCACAGACAAATGGTACGGTGTATATTTTACCTACGCTGGAAGCACTGGTAGTGGAACTCCCCACACCGATGATATGACGATTAAGCTGGTGGATCCAGTGACCGGAACAGTTACCAATGTGGCGGGTAGTTGGGTTAGACGTAATGACGCTAATCAATGGTATACCGGAACCTCAAACAAACGATATTACATTGGAAATAAAGGGGTGGGATGGTCTGACGATGATGACCGATATCTTAAGGTTGCAAACAACATTATGACGACATTGATAATTGGTTCGCCTCAGTCCGATGAAGAGATTGCAATGATGATTGTAGATCCCAAAAAATGGGTAACTGATTACAAGATAGGAAAAACAGCGCGTCTCGCAGAGTCATCTAGTACCTTTACCTTTGCTTTAGAAGACGCAAATTCCTATAACGCAACAAAGGTTTATGTCTTAGGAGATGGAGAAAAAGGTGCTGGAGAACTAGGTAAGACTAATTATCACGCGGATGGTACTGGACCTCTACTAAATGGTTCGTTAAAGGTATTTAATTACATCGACCAACCGCTATGGTCTGGGGGCACCCCAGTTAACGGCACCGGCGTCGACACTTGGCTTCAATCTTGGGATAATAATGGCAATGATGTTATTCCAGATGACTCATTTTTTAGCGATGGCAATGAGATTTGTTGTGCTGCAAACCCTTCTGCGTCGATCTCTGATTTTAGAAGCACCGCTTTTTACGCTTCCGATGCCACCACTTATCAAGGATTCTTTAGCGGCTTAATGGAATTTGATGTCTCCGGTAGTGGTAATGGTCAACTAGCCTCTGTTCGATCAAGCAGCACGCTAGCAAGCTTTACCTTTGATACCACCAACGACGATGTGCAGGTGGTCGCGCCCTTAACCATTGGCGCTTTGCCTTCCAATAATTACACTTCAACTTGGAACGTCGTCGATACTGGTTCTATGACACTTAAGTTTGGGGATGCCACCAACGACGAAGCTAAATCAGCCTACATCTCAAGTGAAGTCTTTGGAGCTGAAATTCAAGACGATGGGGCTCAGATCGACGGTACCTCTGGTGGTTCCAATAACTTGGCTGGCGTGATGGTCTCTTACAACACCTTAGATAAAGAAGACTCGGATCTGTTCCACGATAACGGCAACGACCCCATGCCTAATACCGATTATTCCACTTGGGGCTTTTGGGCCATGAGTGCTGTTGATGTTTCACCGAATGCTGGTAGTCAAAACGCTTCGGTTCATCTAGGTACCTGGGTAGCTGGTGAAGTGGTGGCGCAAAACGAAATTCCAACCTCTGGTACAGCCTCGATGAGCGGAGCTGCCGCTGTGAATGTAGCGTATCGCCATAACCAAACGGGTACCAATTATGACGTGCACAAATACACCACCACAGCCGATGTGGCTGCAACCTTTAACTGGGGCGCAAGCGGTTATTCTGGAACTTTAGCCTTCACCAATTTTGATGACAAAAACCCTATCATTGATAATGCAGGTTTTGCCTCTTTCTCCGTGGCTATAAATGGAACCAATAACACTTATTCTGGAAACTCAACCGATAGTCTAGATAATTCTTGGCTAGGCGGGGCTTCAGTTGCAGGGGCCTTGTACGGTAACTCAAAACCTAAAGAAAGCGGCGGCAGAGTGAATGTAAGTTTATATAAATCAGGCGATACTGGCACCGCTGGTGCTAACGATTTTTATACGGCTGAAGGCATATATCTTATAGACTGTACTGCAGGTACATGCCAATAGAATTAATCTATAATGCAAAATTTACTTAATGGAGATATAAATGGTGGATAATCGTTTTGTTAATCAATTTTTATTAGTAAGGAACAGTCGTTTCTTCAACACTTTAGTTATTTCAGTCATTATTGCTTCTGCTCTATACGCTGGAGTTTCGTCCTACGATATTCCACCTAGATACATATACTTATTAGAGTTTTTCGATTATGGAATTACTTTATTCTTTACCATTGAAATTATCATTCGAATTATTGCAGAACGTTCACTGATTAAGTTCTTTAAAGACGGCTGGAACGTATTTGATTTTTTAATCGTAGCCGTGAGCCTTATACCAGTCGGAGGTGCGGAAAGTGTCTTCGTCGCTCGTTTGTTAAGGATAGTGCGTATTTTAAGAATAATCACTGTCATCCCAGCTTTCAGGCACATCATCGAAGCTTTGATAAAAACCGTCCCTCGAGTCGGCTTTATAGCTCTTTTGATGTTTATGTTCATTTACGTATGGGGTGCTATAGGTGCGCTTTTGTTCGAAGAAGCAGACCCTGAACACTGGGAGAACATAGGCGTGGCCATGCTAACGCTTGTCCAAGTTGCCACCTATGATGATTGGGCAGCTGTGATGGGCAATGTCATAGAATTTTACCCCATGGCCTGGCTGTACTTTGTCAGCTTCATCATCATCAACGCCGTTGTGCTATTGAATATGGTAATTGGCGTCATCGTTGACGTCATGACGACTGAAGCCAAAGATAATTTCTTACCTGACGATAATAATACTTAAGCCTTTTTAGTAGGCTTTAAGTCTTAATTACAAATAATAAGCTACGCTAGATAGAGCCACGCACAAAACAAAGCTTGAGATAATTACGTCTCTCACAGAAGCTATTGCAGGTAACATTTTTCCCCAAATGGCATTGGCTTGTATAGCTAGGATTATTGCCAAGCCTACAAGAAGACCCGTATCCGTTATGCTCAGATTGGCCATCGCTATTTCTCTGCCATGAGGGTAATGCGCTGATGAAACCATAAAATAAAGCATACCCATTGAGAAAAGAGTGTTGGTACGAGAAGCTAAAGCTGCTTTCGGTCCAGCGGTTGCAGCGTCCCCTTCTTTAATTCCTATAACCACCTTTTGATTAGGCCAGATAATGCCCCAAACGTTTAACATCATTAAAGTACCCATGGTAGCTCCGAAGATAATATCCACGTTCAATTTCATCTTAATTGCATCGAGTAAATACAATCCAGTTAAGAATGTAAAAAAGGCTGCCCATCTAAACCACCACAAAGCTCTAGGTGCTAATTTAGCAACGGCATCTTTTCTTGCCATCTCCTCAGCTTCTTTGAAGTATTCAGTCTGAATAAAATTAAAATAATACAAGAGCCCTATCCAAGTTATTCCAAACAGGATGTGTCCCCATCTAAACAGAAAATCTAAAAATAATTCCATAATTCTTTCCCCTCTTATTTTTATAATACAAGATTAAATATAAGTTATATATTTATTTCTAAAAAGAAAAAAGCCCCTAATAAGGGGCTTTTTATCAATTTGGGAGAAAATTACATCATTCCGCCCATGCCACCCATGTCCATTCCAGGAGGCATTCCGCCAGGCATTCCGCCGCCGCCTTCTTCAGGAACGTCAGCAATCATGGCTTCTGTGGTGATCATTAGTCCAGCAACAGAACCGGCAGCTTGTAAAGCTGTACGTGTTACTTTAGCAGGATCCAAGATTCCCATTTTGATCATGTCTCCATATTCACCGGTGCCTGCATTAAAACCATAGTTGCCTTTACCTGCTTTAATCTTATCCAAGACAACTGAAGCTTCTTCACCGGCATTATTAGTTATTTGTCTTAAAGGAGCTTCCATTGCTCTAAGCGCTATGTTGATTCCAACATTTTGATCTTCGTTATCTCCACTAAGTCCCTCAATCTTTTGTTGAGCTCTCACTAAAGCAACTCCACCACCAGCTACAACGCCTTCTTCAACAGCCGCTCTAGTAGAATGAAGAGCATCTTCAACTCTTGCTTTCTTCTCTTTCATTTCTATTTCAGATCCAGCACCTACTTTTATAACGGCAACACCGCCAGCTAGCTTAGCAACTCTTTCTTGAAGCTTCTCTCTGTCATAATCTGAAGAGGTATCTTCAATCTGAGCTCTGATTTGATTAACTCTTCCAGAGATTGAATCTCCAGCTCCAGCACCGTCAATAATGGTTGTGTCTTCTTTATTAAGTTCTACTTTCTTAGCTTGACCTAGGTCTTCAATAGTAGCGCCTTCTAGAGAAAGCCCTACTTCTTCAGAAATAACGGTTCCTCCAGTCAAGATAGCTATGTCTTCCAACATGGCTTTTCTTCTATCGCCAAAACCTGGCGCCTTACAAGCAGCAACTTTAACCACTCCTCTCATGTTATTTACCACTAAAGTAGCAAGGGCTTCGCCTTCCACGTCTTCAGCTAAAACCAATAGAGGTCTGCCCGCTTTTGCAACTGATTCAAGTAGTGGCAACAACTCTCTAATGTTTGAAATCTTTTTGTCATGAAGAAGGATGAAAGGGTCTTCTAAATCTGCTGTCATTCTTTCTTGATTGTTTATGAAGTATGGTGACAAGTAACCTCTGTCAAACTGCATCCCTTCAACCACTTCCAGTTCATTTTCAATACCTGAACCTTCTTCAACAGTTATAACTCCTTCTTTACCAACTTTTTGCATCGCTTCGGCAATAATTTCACCAACCGCTGTGTCGCTGTTAGCAGATATTGTTCCCACTTGCGCAATGGCAGTATCGTCTTCACATGGCTCTGATGCACCTTGAAGAGTTTCTACAGCTGCAGCCACAGCTTTGTCGATTCCTCTTTTTAGATCCATTGGATTAAAACCAGCAGAAACTGACTTCAAACCTTCGTTAACAATAGATTGAGCTAATACGGTTGCGGTGGTTGTTCCATCGCCCGCTTCATCAGAAGTCTGAGAAGCTACGGTTTTAACCATCTGAGCGCCCATGTTTTCAAACTTATCGTCTAGTTCGATTTCTTTTGCTACAGAAACTCCATCCTTAGTAACGGTTGGAGCACCGAAAGATTTATCTAAAATTACATTTCTTCCTTTAGGACCTAAAGTTACCTTTACTGCGTCCGAAAGTATATTCACTCCCGCCAACATACCTTGGCGAGCGACATCACTAAATTTTACTTCTTTAGCCATTTTTTCCTCTCTTTATTAATTATTTACCTATAACACCGAGAATGTCTTGTTCATTAAGAATCACAAGCTCATCCCCATCTATCTTAACGGTATTGCTACCGGCGTATTGTCCGAAGACGACTAAATCGCCTTCACTTACCGATACGGCTCTCACTTCACCGTTATCTAGAGTTTTTCCTGGCCCAACAGCTAGAACCTTTCCTTCTGAAGGTTGTTCTGCAGCGGACCCTGGAAGTACTATTCCACCTTCTGTGGTTTGTTCTTCATCAGTGCGTTTTACTAAAACACGATCTCCTAATGGTTTAAATTTCATCTGGTTTCTCCAAAAATATAATTAAACTTTTAAAATGTTTCGTTAAAAGGATCGCCATTCTAATCGAGAAATACATTACGTCAATGCCCATTTTCTCTACGTTTCCTTTCAATAATAACTATTTTGGGATTTTTATAAATTTTTCAAGTGCTGAGACTGAATTATTTATGTTTTTTGTATTCGCCCTCAATCCAATCATTTTCTGTTTTTACGTCACTAAACCCAGAAAAAGCTTTAGGAATGAAGTTTTGCATTACCCAACCCAGGATATAAGTCCTCGTAATGGGCAAAATACATAAAAACCCTATAACGTCAGTGATAAACCCAGGGGTTAGCAATAATGCCCCTCCTATTGCTAGGAAGAAGCCACTAAAAACCTCTTGAGCAGGCAATTCGGATCTTTGAATTTTCTTTCTAGCATTAAAAAGCGTCTTAAATCCCTCCGCCCTTAAAAGGATTAATCCTATAAAAGCAGTTAGCAGAACAAGAAGAATGGTGTTGAATGCTCCAATAGAGCCGCCTACTTTTATTAGAATGTACATCTCTAATATAGGAAGTATTATAAAAGTGGGTAATAAATATTTCATTTCTTTAAGCCTATAGATATATTTGGGGCAAAAAGTAAATAAACAAGTACCCCAAGAGAATCAAAAACCCAGTCTAAAAATTCAGCTGATCTTGTGGCAGTAAAATATTGTGATACTTCTATAAAAACTCCAAAGCCTATGAGTAGGAAAATTAAATAATAGTGTTCCTTTAGAGGTCTTCTAGTGCAGAAATCAAGAATAAAGATTAATAATAAAAATATCAGGAAGTGAAGAATCTTGTCCAGATAAGGAATTGGAGAAGGTTGCCCTGAAGAAGGTGCAATTGTCAGCAGATAGACAAATACCACCATCGAAATAAAGAAAGATCTGTAGAAAAATAGTCTCATTAACTATTCTTTTGTAATTTTAAACAGAGATATATTGCAGGTATGCCCATTAAACTTGCAAATATAAAGAAATTAAAGAAACCGTAAGAGTCTACTAAAAAGCCGGAACTAGAAGCTAATAATTTACCTGGTATTACTGCCAAAGAAAAAAGTAAGGCGTATTGGGTAGCGGTAAAGTTTTGATTCGTTAAAGAAGATAAATAAGCAATTAAAGCTGTTCCAGCTAAGCCTTGGCTTAGGTTGTCTACAGAAATGGTTAACGTAAGGAAAGCCAAGTTATGCCCAACGATATCCAAACCTGCAAAGAAAAGATTAGTAATAGCCACTAAAAGAGCCCCTATCAACATGGTCCTCATTATCGTGTACTTATAGATCAATAAACCGCCTAAAAATGCTCCGGACATAGTGACGACAATCCCGAAGGCATTGGTGATAATTGCCACCTCTTCTTTACTAAAACCTGTTTCTCTGTAGAAAGGCATGGCCATAGGTCCTAACAATAAATCGCTAAACCTGTAAGTTATTACCAATAAGAGAATAAGTAATATTCTGTCTCTCAACCTATTGAATATTTCAAAGAAAGGCTTCACGTATGAAGAAACTATCCAAGCCAGCGGTTTGGTGGTCAAAGAAATATAAAGGCCTTCATCTCTTTCGGGTTCAGGAACTTTCAAGATACAAGTAATTAAGACTAAGAGCATTAAAATTGCTGAGCAGAAGTAAGCTGACGACCAATCAAATAGACTGGCTATAAAAAAGGTGGCAACTTGAGATACTAGAAAAGCTATCCTCCAACCTGCTTGATACATTGCTGTGGCCTCGCCCAACTCCTTTTCTTCCACTAATTCAATTCTCATAGCATCTATGCAAATATCTTGTGTAGCTGAAAAAAACGCAACCATGAGAGCAAATACAACCAAAATACTTAATGAGTCTTTCGGATCAGTTACGGCCATCCCAATTAAAGCAATCGATACAGTCAATTGAGCTAAAAACAACCAAGACTTTCTTTGGCCAATAGATTTCGACAATATCGGAATCTGCAATCGATCGATAAAAGGCGACCAGATCACCTTCATGGGATAAGTCAGTGTAATTAAAGAAAGTAATCCTATAGAGCTTCTGCTTATTTCCTCTTCAGAAAGCCAAAAATTTAATGGGTCAATTAGCATTCCAAAGGGCAATCCCGAGGAAAATCCTAAAAATAAAACTATAAAAAGTCTTGGCTGTAGATAAGCTGAAAAAGACTCTTTCCAAGAAGTCATAATTTAGTCTCTAAAGTTCACGTACTGTAATGGAACTGGAAAATTTTGATCTTTTACCAATTGTATGATCTGTTGAAGATCATCTCGTTTTTTGCCTGTGATTCTTACACTATCTCCTTGGATAGAAGCTTGAACTTTAGATTTGGATTGTTTAACCAGGGCTGTGATCTTCTTAGCTAACTCTTTATCTATACCTTCTTGAAGGTTCATGATTTGACTAGCCGAACCTGTGGCCACTTCCACTTCACCGGGTTTTAAGCTCTTTAAATCAACACTTCTTTTAGCAAGGGATTCGTGAAGAATCGGCAGCATTTGGTGGATTTGGAACTCCTCAACTGCGGACAAGGTAATCTGATTATCGGCTAATGAAAATTCAGCTCCAGTTCCTTTAAAATCGAATCTATTTTGTAAAATTCGGTTTGCCTGATCAACTGCGTTCGTTATTTCGTGATGATCTATTTCAGATTTAATATCAAAAGAAGCCATTGCGTTTACCTCATTAGTAACTGTCTCTTTAGTTTAGTAGTTAAGAGCTTGTAAAAAAAGAATTTTATAATTAATTAAGAAAGAGAAGACTTGTATAAATCCCAGTCAAAGGCTTCTCCAGGATCTGTTTTTCTAACTGGAGCGATATCTTTGTGTCCAACAATATTGTCTAGTTTGATTTCAGGATAATGATCCATCAGTGCTTTAGTTGCTTCTATCAAGGTCTTGTATTGATTAGACGGATACTCCAAATCATCAGCACCTTCTAGTTCAATACCTATAGAAAATTCATTGCAATTCTCTCTTCCTTTAAATTCAGAGATACCGGCATGCCAAGCTGCTTTATCAAAGGGTACAAATTGAGTTAAAAGCCCTTCTCGATCTATAAATAGATGGCTTGAAACTTTCATCTCGTAAATTTCCTCAAAGTAAGGATCTTTTTTTGGGTCAAGTTTATTTGTAAAGAATTGATCTACAAAATTATTACCAAATTGACCTGGGGGTAAACTGATATTGTGAATAACCAGCAGAGAGATTTCTTCATTTAAGCGCTCTGAGAAGTTTGGAGAGTCACAGATTCTTGCGCCCTCCAATCTATGTTCCTTATTTACTTTCAATAAGAATTTAAACTTTAATTTTTATTATTAGACCCCTTTCTGTCTCTCTTGTTTCTCTGCTTTTTTTTGTCTCTCTTGTTTCTCTGCTTTTTCATCTTTTGCTTTTTAGATTGCATTACCTTTTTAGCTTCCTCTTTTTCAATAGCGCCATCTGAATTTAAATCCATTCTCTGAAAATGATTAGAAATTGGCATTAAGAACTCTTCTTGTGAGATTATTCCATCTGAATTCTTGTCTAAATCAGAAAAACGTTCTAAATGATTCTTAGAGAACTCTTCAAAGTTTATTTGGCCATTATCGTCTTGATCTAGCTGACTAAGCCTTTTCATTCCCTTAGGTGCACTCATAGCAAGGGAAGCAAATAAGCTTAATATTAGTATTGATATAGGTAATTTATATTTCATAATTTATCTCCTTTCTTGATTAGGTTCATTAAATCTATATAAGTTCAGTTTATCTTAAACCTTTAGGTAATCTAAAGGCTATTCCTTCATCCATTATTTTATTACTTCCTTGAAGGGAATAACCATAGTCTTTCTCTAAAGAATTTATAAGTTCTTTCACTAAGTGTTCAGGAGCGGATGCTCCAGAAGTTACACCGATGTTCTTTTTGCCTTCCAGCCAAGACTCTTCTAAGTTTTCTATGGAGTCTATTAGATAAGAGTCCACTCCTGATCTCTCAGCAATTTCTCTTAAACGATTTGAATTTGAACTATTAATTGATCCAATTACCAAAACTAAGTCAGACTCTAAAGCCAATTGTTTAACCGCATCTTGCCTATTCTGAGTTGCGTAACAAATATCATCTTTCTTTGGTCCCGTTATATCAGGGAACTTAGAAACTAGGAGGTTAGTGATTTCTAAGGTGTCATCTACTGATAAAGTAGTTTGAGTGACGTACGCTAAATTCTTTCCATCACTGCATTTTAAATCTTCTACATCATCTAAAGTTTCAATCAAGGTTATGGAGCCGCCATAAGAAGTATCAAATTGACCCATAGTGCCTTCTACTTCTGGATGATTTAAATGACCAATCAACAGGCAATCGTAACCTAATTTGGCATAGGTATTTACTTCAGCATGAACCTTGCTGACCAAAGGACAAGTTGCATCAAATACATCCAACTCTTTTTCTTTTGAGTCAGATTCCACTATTTTAGAAACTCCGTGAGCGCTATAAATAACTATTTCTCCATCAGGAACTTCATCAATTTCTTCAACGAATACCGCTCCTAATGACTTTAGTTCATTTACTACAGTCTTGTTATGAACAACTTCATGTTTTACGTAAACAGGTGCGCCGTTAACTTCAAGAACTTTTTTTACTATCTCAATAGCCCTATCGACCCCTGCACAGAATCCTCGAGTGTCAGCTAGCCTGATTTTCATTTCCTTTACTCTTGTACTGATAAATCATACCTATGATGTAAATGATAACGCCAATAGTTATATATGTATCTGCAAAATTAAATACGTAAAATGAATAGCTCTCATAATAAAGGTGAATAAAATCAACCACGTAACCTCTAAAAGTTCTGTCTATTAAGTTCCCCATTCCTCCACTTAAGATTAACAATAGAGAGAGACTTTCAAAGTCATTTAGTTTTTCTTTAAATAAAACGTATGCTAAATAAAGCAAAACAAGTAACACCAAAAAAACAAGGACCCACCTTCCTAGATCTCCTCCTTCGCTAAACAGACTAAAGGCAACTCCAGTATTGAACACCAGAGTAAAATCAAAGGAAGGAAAAAGGGTAATGCTCTGGCCTAAAGTTAAGTTCTTTAATGCAACCAGTTTGCTCACTTGGTCAGTTATTACTAGAACAAGAAGAAAAATGAATTTATTTTTAAATAAAAAGGACATTTTTAAGCAAAAAGTCTTACTTCGCCTTGGCCTTCTACATTTTCATGACATCTTTCACATAAAGACTCATGCTGTTTAATTTGGCCTACTTCAGGTCTGCTATGCCAACACCTTACGCACTTCTGATTGTCGGTCTTAACTACTTTTACTTTCAATCCTTCTAAGTTGGTAGAGCTTCCCTCTTCCGATAAACTAACTTTCGTATCAGAAGTAATAAAGATAAATCTTAGCTCGTCTTCAAATTTATCCAGAAGTTGTTTCAAACTTTTATCGCAACACAGCTCTAAATCTGCCTCAAGTGCAGATCCTATAATCTCCTGATTCCTGGCTTCTTCAATATGCTTATTTACTTCAGATCTTATTTCTAAAACCTTCTTCCACTCATCATCGGATATTTTTAATTCACCAAACTCATTCCAATCTTCAAACCACTCTAGAAGATGAACTGAATCTTCGTCTTCTTCCATTAGGAGCCAGGCCTCTTCAGCCGTAAAACTAAGCACAGGACTTATCCATCTTAATAAGGCCTGTAAAATGTTAGATAAAGCAGTCTGAGAAGATCTTCTAGCGTCCGAGTCGGTTTTAGCTGTATAAAGTCTATCTTTCAGAATATCTAAGTAAAAACCCCCTAAATCATTCGCACAGAAATTATGAATCTTCTGAAAAGCTTGATGGAAGTGGAAATTTTCATAATCTTGTCTTATTTCATCTTGAAGGCTTTTGGTCCTGTATATCATCCATTTATCCAACTCTGTAAGCTTCTCTTTGCCAACAGCATCTTCATTATTGAAATCACTTAGGTTTCCTAATAGAAATCTAATTGTGTTCCTTATTCTCCTGTAAGAATCTGAAGTTCTTTTTAGAATATCATCAGAAAGAACAATCTCTTTCGTGTAATCAGTTGAAGCTATCCAAGCTCTTAGTACGTCTGCCCCCATTGTGTCCCATACCTTCTGGGGCGATATGACATTGCCTATTGATTTGGACATCTTTTTTCCTTCACTGTCTACGACAAATCCATGGGTTAAAACTCCTTTGTACGGAGGCTCTCCATTAATTGCCATACTTGTAAGGAGAGATGATTGAAACCATCCTCTATGCTGGTCAGAGCCTTCTAAATACAAATCTGCTGGAAAATCTAATTCATCGTTTGAATTTAAAACGCAAGCATGAGTAACTCCAGAATCAAACCATACGTCTAAACAGTCTGTTACTTTGTAATAACTCTCGGGATCATCCGTTAATTCTGAAACTTCAACATCATGCCAAGCTTGTATTCCTCCTTCTTCAATTAAGGTTGCTACTTTTTCAATAATTGTCTCTATATCAGAATGAATAACTCCAGTTTCATTATGAACTAACAAAGTTATTGGAACACCCCAAGATCTCTGTCTAGATATGCACCAGTCGGGCCTGCCTTCAAGCATCGATGCCATTCTAGCTTTGCCCCAATCAGGCTCCCATTGGATACTCTCAATTGACGAAAAAGCTTTTTTCAGCAGATCATTATTTTCCATTCCTATAAACCACTGAGGTGTGGCTCTGAACATTAAGGGGGTTTTATGTCTCCAACAATGCGGATAACTATGACTATAGTCTGCTTTAGCGAGTAAGACGCCATTTTCCTCTAAGATCTCAATAACCTTTTCATTAGACTTAAACACAAACATACCTGCTAAATGCTCTAC
>CAJWKH010000023.1 GCA_913042085.1 uncultured Gammaproteobacteria bacterium
AAAACTTGTGGCAGTTCATACCTCACTTCGTTGTCGTGAATAAAGTATCGATCATAAAGCGTTTGAAGCCCTAAGTACGTAAAGTCATTGTCTCTTGTTGATTCCATGGCTTGACCCAGTTTCTCCACATCCATCTCAAGAAGTTCAGGGTTTAATATCTCGTTTTCTACTCCCTTCGCTAGAAAATTTCTTAATGCTTCCGGGTAAAGGGCCGCCATTTCTTTTTGGGTTGCTTGTTTTTGCATCCCTAGATAAGTCAGTGATTCTGTTCTTATATTGTCTAGCAATATTCTTGCTGTTACATAGGTATAGTTTGGTTCTTGTTCTACGAGCGTTCGTGAAGTCATGACTAAGGACGTTCTTGCGTCTTCTATAGATACTCCGTCGTATAGGTTTTTGTTTGCCTCTTCTAGAATCTGTTGAGGGTTAGTTCCTTCTAAATCTTTGCACGCCTCATTGACCATCTCTTCGAGCCTGTCCATATCGAGAGTATCTTCATCACCATTCTCAAGGACTATTTTTACTTCTTCTTTTTCTTTTGCTTTTTTCGGCTCCTCTTTATTTCGTATCTGTTTTCTTTCTTCTCTATATAAAACATATGCCCTTGCTACTTTTTGTTCTCCTGAACGCATGAGTTCAAGTTCCACTTGATCTTGTATTTCTTCAATATGAAGGGTTCCTCCTGAAGGCATCCTTCTAGAGAATGTTTCAGTCACTGAATTTGCTAATTGATTTACTTCATTATGTATCCTAGTAGACGCGGCTGCTGCCCCACCTTCCACTGCCAGAAAAGCTTTAGTAATGGCAATAGCTATCTTTTCTGCATCATAAGATACAACAGATCCATTTCTCTTAATGACCCTCATTTGGCCTGGTGCTATGGCTGGTTTTTTTTCTTCAGATTTAACTTCTTTTCTTGTTGTTTTTTCGGTAGTTTGCGTAGATGGTTCCATTTTCTTCCTTCCCTCGTCTTTTCCCTATGTTTTCCCTATACCCCTACATATAGTGTCTTATTTGATTTCTAAACACAAGATACTGTGTTTTTACATAAAACACAATACTATAAACATAGAAATTTTCTGTTAATTTCATGTGGATAAGTATTTATAAGTAATATTTTGTATACTCGCCCTAAGTAACTAATATTTATGTCTAAAAAGATTATTTCTATTGATCAAGGAACCACCAGTTCTAGGGCAGTTATTTTCAGCGATAAAGGAGAATTGATTGGTTTTGAGCAATTGGAATTTAAACAATTTTTTCCTAACGACGGTTGGGTTGAGCATGATCCAGAAGAAATTTGGTTATCAGTTGTCCGGGTATTAAATCTATGTATCAAGCGTTTTAATTTATCTGCTTCTGATATTGCTTCAATTGGAATTACGAACCAAAGAGAAACGGTAGTTATTTGGGATAAGAAAACAGGAAAACCAATTTACAACGCTATTGTATGGCAAGACAGAAGAACAAGTGATTTCTGTGATTCCTTAAAAGGCAGTCAAGACTTAATACAGCTGAAAACAGGATTAACGATAGATCCTTATTTCTCTGCTTCAAAAGTGAACTGGATTCTTGATCAAGTTGACGGGGCAAGACAAAGAGCTGAGAACGGAGAATTGTTATTTGGAACTATAGATTCATTCTTAATATGGAAGTTAACTGAAGGAAGAGACCATAAAACTGATGTATCTAATGCATCAAGAACCATGTTGTATAACATTGAGACTAATGAGTGGGACGAGGAGTTATTAAGTTTATTTAAAGTTCCTTCTAATTTGTTGCCTACAGTTTGTGACAACGCATATGATTTTGGTTACTCAGAATTGTTAGGAGGTAAGGTTAGTATCGGAGGAGTTGCTGGCGATCAACAATCTGCCTTAATAGGGCAATGTTGTTTTGAAGTAGGTGAAGTCAAAAGTACCTACGGCACGGGTTGTTTTATGATGATTAATACTGGTAATGAGATTATTAAATCTAGCAATAAGCTCTTATCCACCATAGCTTATAGACTTGAGGGTAAAACAACTTATGCCTTAGAAGGCAGTATTTTTGTGGCAGGCTCGGCCATACAATGGCTTAGAGACGGCTTAAATTTCTTCGAGAATGCCAGTGAATCAGAAGATTTAGCCTTAAAAGCAAAAGATAATTCCAGGGTTGTAGTTGTTCCAGCTTTGACTGGTTTAGGTGCCCCTTATTGGGACGCTGATGCCAGGGGAGCTATTTTTGGCTTAACTAGAGACACCGGAATACCTGAAATAACCAAAGCAGTTATAGAGTCTGTTGTATATCAAACAAAAGATTTATTGGAAGCCATGAAAAATGACAACGCTTCCTTTAATTCACTTAAGATCGATGGAGGTATGGTTGCAAATAATTGGTTTTCTCAAGAATTGTCTAATGTTCTTCAAGTAAAAGTGTCTAGACCAAAGGTCATAGAGACAACATCTTTAGGGGCGGCTTATTTAGCAGGACTTCATGCAGGCGTGTTTGATACCTTATCTTCTCTTAAAGAGAATTGGTCTATAGATAAAGAGTTTGAACCTCAAAAATCTAAAAATGGATATTTGGAATGGAAAGAGGCTGTTAATAAGGTACTAACTGATTAATTTATTTCAGAAGTTCTACCAACAAAGCTTTTTGAGCATGCAATCTATTTTCTGCTTGGGTCCAAACTTTACTTCTTTTATCTTCCAATAAATTTTCAGATATTTCCTGTCCTCTTATAGCAGGAAGACAATGCAAGAAAATTGCTTTATTACCTGCCTTATCCATAACGGAAGGGTTTATTTGGTAGTCACTAAATAATTGCTCTCTCTTCTCTTTTTCATTTTCATCTCCCATAGAGACCCACACATCTGTAGTAACTAAACTGCTGCCGTCTATGGCTTCATGTAATGATTCAGTAAAAGTTACATTGGGAAGTGCTTTTATCTTAGGTTGAAATTCTTTTGGACAGGCTACATGCAGCTCAAAGTTAAAAATATTTGCAGCTTCCGCATAGCTATAACAAACATTATTAAAGTCTCCAGACCAACAAACTTTTTCTCCTTCTATAGAACCGTTTTCTTCGAAATAAGTCAGCAGATCAGTTAATACTTGGCAGGGGTGAGATAAGTCACTTAAACCATTAATGGTTGCAGCAGAAGAAAAAGATGCAAAAGTATTTTGAGTTTCATGCTTTTGTGTTCTTAAGACAACCCCATCGGCCATTGAGCCTATTACTTTGGCGGTATCTTCAAGCGGCTCGCCTCTGCCTAGTTGTAAATCTGCTACTGAAAGAAAACTTGCCTTTCCTCCTAGCTGATTCATGGCAACCTCAAAGGACACTCTAGTTCGAGTAGAAGGTTTCTCAAAAATTAAGGCAACGTATTTCCCGGCAAGTAAATTTACATTCGTCGTAGACTTCTTTAAAGATATAGAATTTTCAATGATATTTTCTAAATCTTTTTTAGATAGGTCTTTTAAGTTTAAAAAGTTCTTATTCATGTATTTAGTAAAAAAGGTCGAGAACTATATAGATTATCGAAGATTAACGCAATTAATGATATGCTTCGCGCTTTTTTAAAAACAGTTAATATTTTATGACTAATTATCAGGTAAAACCATATAGCAACATCGCCAAAATAGGCCTTGATAAACTTGAAGGTACAGAGTGTTCTTTAGATGAGAACTCAGATTCGCCTGACGGAATTCTTATAAGAAGTACTAAGTTAGCTGAAGATCATATAAAGGACGGACTTAAGGCTATTTCTAGAGCAGGAGCAGGTGTAAATAACATACCAATAGACTTATGCACCGACAAAGGTATTGTTGTTTTCAACACTCCCGGAGCAAATGCAAATGCAGTAAAAGAATTAGTTTTAGCAGGATTAATGCTTTCTTCAAGAAATGTTTATGCCAGCATTGATTTCGTAAACGGACTCTCCCATCTAGAACAAATGACAGATCTAGAACCCTTCCTGGAAGAAAATAAGAAATCTTTCAAGGGAATAGAGCTAGCCGGCTCAACACTCGGCGTAGTTGGACTGGGTGCAATAGGTTCTAAAGTAGCAAATATGGGAGTGGCTTTAGACATGAATGTTGTTGGTTACGATCCAGCTTTATCAGTTGAAGCAGCCTGGAAACTTCCAAGTCAAGTAGTCCCTTCCGAATCTATGAAGGACTTATTTGCCGTCTCTGATTTCGTCTCGGTACATATTCCTGCCATAGATAGTACTCAAGGGATAATAAATGAGGAGGTGTTTAAGAAAGCAAACAACCTTTCTCTTTTAAATTTTGCCAGACATGAAGTAATTAATACCAAAGATGTTCTAAAATATTTAAAACAAGATAATCTTAAGAACTTTATAACGGATTTCCCAACTCCTGAATTAATTATGAGAGCCAATGAGAATAAAGATGTTATCTTGTTGCCGCATATAGGAGCCAGTACATCTCAAGCTGAAGAAAATTGTGCAGTCATGGCGGTGAATCAGCTTGTAGATTTTTTAGAAACAGGAAACATAAAAAATTCTGTTAACTTTCCCAATGTTCAGCTTGCAAGGAGCACAGTCAATCGAATAACCGTTACAAATAAAAATGTTCCAGCCATGATTGGTCAAATAGCAACCTCTTTAGGTGAATTAGATTTAAATATTGCCGATATGACGAATGTCAGTAGAGGGGATATTGCTTACAACTTAATTGATATAGAAAATGAAGTTAAAGAGAGTGCCATTGCAGAGTTGCAGAAGATCAAAAATATTCTAAACGTAAGGTTAATTAAATAAGCTCAATATTTTTAATTTAAACAAGACTTTTAACCTATTGTTTTATCAAAAGATATCTCGTAATATCGACAAATAACGTTCTAATTTCTTACTTTATTCTTCTACGGTTACGCACAGTCGTATTAGGCTAAAGTACAGAAGATTTAGAAAGTTAAGAAATATTAATAGAAATAAACTAAATTTGATGAATATTAGTAAGCTATTGATTTGATTATATATTTTATTTTATGTTGAAATTTTGATCAATCTGCTGAAACTCATTCATTTTTAAGTGGTTTAGAGAAAGCATCAAGTTATCCAAAGAGTTATCCACAGAAATTGTGGATAAAATTCTTGCTTCATGCTCACTTAAAATAGCGTTAAAATTATTGAATATTTATGAATGAAATTTCATCTACAAAAAAACCCAAAATACATCATTCTTGGCTTAGGGAGATAGGAGAAGAGTTTAAAAAGCCCTACATGAAAAGCCTAAGGTCTTTTCTTATTCAAGAGAAGTCTAGGGGGGTAAGAACCTTCCCACCTTCTGACCAAATTTTTACTGCCATCAACGAAACTAGTCTTGATGACACTAAAGTAGTAATTATAGGTCAAGATCCTTATCATAAAGTTAACCAAGCACATGGATTATCTTTTTCAGTGAATCCTGAAATTAAGATTCCACCATCTTTAGTGAATATATTTAAGGAATTGAAAGATGATTTAGGTTGTGAATTACCAAATCACGGATTTCTACAGAGTTGGGCCGATCAAGGGGTGCTTCTATTGAATTCAATTTTGTCAGTTGAGGAAGGTAAACCAGGCTCTCACGCAAATAAAGGATGGGAAATATTTACAGATAAATTGATAGAAGTTCTGAATAGAAGAAGAGATCTTGTCTTTATTTTATGGGGTAATTATGCATCAGTAAAAGGTAATAAGATTGATTCGAAGAAACATTTAGTTCTTAGAGCTGCTCATCCTTCTCCGCTTTCATCGCATAAAGGGTTTTTTGGGTGTAAGCATTTTTCTAAGACTAATAATTATTTAGTTAAAAAAGGAAAAGCCCCTATTAATTGGGTTGAATAAATTTACTTGATGCTTATAGCAGAGGAGTCTTTGAATTTGATCTCTTCATTTTCGTAGTTTTTATTCATAGAGATTAAGCATAAATTTGAGTTTTCTTGTTTCGCAGTAGATAGCAAGGTACCTGCTTTTTTACCTTCTTGATTGAGTACTTCTGGAGACGTACTTTCGTGGGCATCTAAACTTCCTGTTAATAAGAATGGCAGCTTTTTAGCTCTATAGTGCATTCTGGCAACAATTTCTTGTCCCGTATAACACCCTTTTTCAAAGTCTATTCTTTTTGTTTGATGATACCCCAGTTCATGAGGAGTATATTTGTTAGTATCTTCCGGCTTTATATTAAAATCTTTATTAATTATGTTGTCCTTTTCCCACTCATTAAGGTCATTAGTTTTTTTTAGGCCTTTAAAGCAATCAACTTCCTTATCTAAAATCAATAAATGGAACTTTTTTTCCAAATAGTGCACGCGCAGAAAATCTTTATGGTGTTGAATATTCAGATTCAAGTCAGTTTCAGAGAAATTAAATGAAAGAAAGTCTTCATCTATTGCAATAAATTTATATTCATCATTGAACCGCATTTCTAGCTTATAGAAAGGGGAATATTTCTGCAGAATGTCTTGAGTGGTTTTCATCACCTCTCTATCGCCTATAAGAAGGAATGCATCTTTCAATTCAGCCTTTTTTACAATTAAAAAAGAACTTTCTACTCTTCCTTTGATATTACATAAGGCCCCAAGACAGTTTTTACCATCTGTTACTTTAGTCATATCTGCAGTAATCTGACCTTGAAGCAGATCAATTGCGCCTTCACCTATGATTTCAAGTGTGCTCAAATAGTCTAATTCTATTAATTCATTGGACTTCACGATTAATATTATAGGACATTAAGCTTGGCTGATTTAAAGAAAAAGATTTTATGGCAATGCAGAAGGGGCCTTTGGGAGCTTGACTCTATTCTCGTACCTTTCGTAGAAGCAAATTTTGATGATCTAAATGCCATTAACCAGGATCTTTTTAAGGAATTAGTTTCTTTTGAAGACGTTGAGGTGTTTGATCTTTTAGTTAATAAAAAAGAACCTAAGGATGCAAGAATGAAACTTCTAGTAGATATCATTTTATCAAGCCATGAAAAGACATTAGGGGGGGATTAATGATTCTATTAGCAGACATAGGTGCAACTAACGCTAGGTTTTGTGTCACGAGCGACTGTTATAAATATGAGCATTCTGAAAGTCTTGAAGTTATTGATTCTAGCTCTATAGAGGCACTTTGTAATAAATATTTAAATAGATATGAATTAACAAATAAAGTTAGCAAGGCTGTAATAGGAGTAGCAGCACCCATAATCGAAGACGAAGTTGCTTTCGTTAATGCAAATATCTCCTTCAGCATTGAAGGACTAAGAAATCAGCTCTTTAAGGAAGGTTTAATAGTTGTGAATGACTTAGCTTTACAGGCTCATGCTATAAAAGGCCTAGAAAAGAGTGAATTATCTTTCATAGGTATAAGAAAGGGACAGCCTGAAGAAGGGCCAAAAATATTAGTCTCTCCAGGAACTGGACTTGGGTTGGCTGGTATAGTTGACCAACAGATTATTGCAACTGAAGCAGGGCACTTAAATATCCCTCAAAAAGAAATAATAAATGATTTGAAGAAAATCACAGATTCTTTTATCTTAAAAAGCAAGCGCGCTCCAACTTACGAAGATTTTCTATCCGGAAAAGGTATCAGATTCTTTTATAAAGTCTTGTCTGAAGATGAGGGAACAAACCTATCAAGTAAAGAGATTCTTGAAAATAAGGATCTTAATGAAGACTGCTCTAAAACAAAAGAATTAATAGTTTATTTACTTGCCTCTTATTTGAGGTATGTAGCCTTAGTGTGGGGCTCAACTGGAGGGGTTTATCTTGCAGGGTCCATAGTAAACACTTTAATTACAGAAGAGGTATATCAAACTTTCAGAGAAACCTTTGAAAGCAGTGAAACTATGCAAGACCTCCTAAAAGCTATACCCTTAATCCTGGTAACGATTGACAATATAGGCTTTAGAGGGGCTTTAGAGCTATCAAAAAAATTATAAGTGTTTACGAACTTTTATTAATAAAATATGTCTACCGATTAAGTGAAAAACAAAAAAAGGAAAATCAGTAATAAAGAAATTGACCTTTCTCTTGTAAGAAGGGCAAAGAAAGGTGATTACGGTGCATTTGATCTGTTGGTTTTAAAGTACCAAAGTAGAGTCATAGCGACTGCTTTTAAGTATGTAAAAGAAAAACAGCTTGCGGAAGACATAGCTCAAGAAGCTTTCATTAAGTCCTATAAATCAATAAATTCTTTTAGAGAAGAGAGCTCCTTTTATACATGGGTATATAGGATTACTGTTAACACAGCCAAAAATTATTTGGTTTCTTCAAAAAGAAGAGACGAAGTAGTAATTAGCGATTTATCTCAAGATGATTCTTTTTACCCTGAAAAACTAGATGTTGATTCACCCCAAGAAATATTAAAAGCAAGCGAATTGAGAGATTTGATCTTTGAGACTTTATCATCTCTAGGGGAAGAGACAAGAACAGCATTATCTTTAAGAGAGTTTGATGGATTAAGCTATGAACAAATTGCCGAAATAGTTAAATGCCCTGTTGGAACAGTAAGGTCTAGAATCTTTAGGGGCAGGGAGATGATAGAGGAAGTCGTAAGCAAACATATGGAAAAGAATTCAATTAATCAAAACACAAAAATATCATGACAATTAGTAAAGGAATTAAAGAAAAGATTTCGGCCCTTAGCGATGGTGAATTATCTGACTTTGAAACTCGTAGAGTTTTAGATGAAATAAATATCAATCCTGAATTAAGAGAGTATTGGAAGAAATTACAAATCTCTAAAAGTGCTTTTAATAATGAAAGTTTGGCTTTTGAAACTTCAGATGTTTCTTCTACTGTAAGCAGGGAATTAGGAAAAGGTTTTAAATCTCCATCAATTTTACAAGAATCTTTTTTTGTGAAACAAAAAAACTACATCGGACTTGCTGTAGCGAGTTGCCTTTTAGTTATTGTTTATAATTCTCAAACTTTCATTTCCAAACCTGACACTTTTCCAGAATTAGCTTCGCAAAGAATATCTGAAGCAATTGCTAGTCCTCAGGCAATGGAAGTACTAAATAATTCAATTACAGGATTAAATGCAGAACTTCAAACATTACATTCGGATCCTAAGGGCTCATTAAGAGCCAATTACCTCCTGCCTTCAACTGGTAAAACTTTTGATGTAAGCTTGTCTCCAATTGATTCTTCTTCAGGTTTCTCTTCTACAGGAGCTTCGAGAATAGCTTATCTTAGAACTAAAGATGGAGTTTTCGTTATTTCTGTAAGCGGTAATATTACTACTGAAAAAAAACTAGAAATACTTCAAAATGCAAACTTCTTTGCTAATAACTTAAATAAATAAAAGGTATTCAAATGTTTGAATATAAAAGATTCTTGTTTGTAGCTATTCTTGTAGTTACTGGACTTGTGCACGCAAAAGATTTACCTAACTTTACGGATCTTGCTGAAGAATCTTCACCTGCTGTTGTTAATATTACTAGCACGAAAACTATAAATACTAGAAATTCTTTTGGTGGAGGTTTTGGAGATCCTAGATACGATGAATTTTTTGAAAGGTTCTTTGGACAACCCAGACCATCAGATCCAAGAGAAAATACGAGACCCGTTGTTTCTACCGGTTCAGGTTTTATTATTTCTAATGACGGCTATTTATTAACAAACAATCATGTCGTTGAGGGCGCTGAAGAGATCACCGTTAGTTTAGGCGATAGAAGAGAATTTAAAGCAGAAGTAATAGGGGCTGACGAAAGATCAGACGTAGCTTTATTAAAGATTGAAGCAAAAAATCTTCCTACCCTAAAAATTGGAAGCTCTAAAGAGCTTAAGGTAGGTGAATGGGTGGTTGCTATAGGCTCTCCTTTTCAGCTTCGTTTCTCAGTAACTTCAGGAATAGTTAGTGCTAAAGGACGAAGTATACCCAATGGGTCTGATTCTACTTATGTGCCTTTTCTGCAGACCGATGTAGCAATTAATCCTGGTAACTCAGGAGGTCCTCTTTTTAATCTAGATGGAGAGGTGATAGGTATTAATTCTCAGATTTATACAAGATCAGGAGGCTACATGGGAGTTTCTTTTGCAATACCAATAGATTATGCGATGGATGTTGTAGATCAATTAAAAGAAAAAGGTTATGTGGCAAGAGGTTGGCTGGGAGTTAGTATTCAAGAAGTGACAAGTGAATTAGCTGAAGCTTTAGATATGGAAGTTCCTAAAGGGGCTTTAATATCGCAGATTATAGAAGATAGCCCAGCAGAGAAATCGGGGCTAAAAGAAGAAGATGTGATTTTATTCTTTGATGGCGAAGAAATTTTTTATTCTTCAGATTTACCTTTAACTGTGGGTGCAATTAAGCCTGACACTAGGGTCAATGCCATGATTCTAAGAGATGGAAAAAATAAAACTATCAGTGTAAAGGTAGGAGAGTTACCTAAAGACCCTACTATAGCCTTTACTAATACTAATGAAAATATTCTGGGACTGCTTGTAGAAAATCAACCTAATAGTCCAAATAAAGCATCAATCTCAGGTATTTTAGTAACCGGTGTGGATTCTGAGGGAGTGGCTTATTCTTCCGGAATAAGACAAGGTGACATCATTTATTCTTTAGGAAGAGCTAGAATAAGCAACGTTGAAGAATTCAAGATGATTCTTAAAAGCATAAACACCGAAAGAAATATTACCATTGGTATAGCAAGAAACGGAATTAAAAGAATTCTTAGCTTAAATTTGTCAAAATAGTTATCCTTCCTAGGCTTCTAGAAGCTAAAAACTTGTATTTTTGATGAATATTAGAAATTTTTCTATCATTGCTCATATCGATCACGGTAAGTCTACTCTTGCAGATAGAATTATTGAGCTATGTGGCGGCTTAAGTTCCAGAGAAATGACCTCACAAGTTTTAGACACGCTCGAATTAGAGAAAGAGAGAGGTATAACTATAAAATCTCAAACCGTAAGCCTTTCTTATAAAGCCCAAGATGGCCAAGAGTATCAATTTAATCTGATCGACACTCCTGGGCACGTAGATTTTGCATATGAAGTTTCAAGGTCTTTATCTGCTTGTGAAGGGGCTATATTGTTGGTGGATGCCTCTCAGGGAGTAGAAGCTCAAACTCTGTCAACTTGCTATAACGCTGTTGAAGAAGGATTAACAATCATCCCTGTTCTGAACAAAATTGACTTAGATCAATCAGATCCTGAAAGAATAAAACACGAAATAGAAGAAATAATTGGTGTAGATGCTTCAGACGCTCCTTGTATTAGTGCGAAAATGGGTACCGGCATATCTGAGGTCATGGAGCAGGTTGTTGCCCTTATACCACCCCCTGAAGTTGACACTGAATCTGAAGTACAAGCCTCAATTATAGATTCTTGGTTTGACAACTATCTTGGCGTTGTATCTTTAGTTCGAGTAGTAAAAGGGAGTATAAAGAAAGGAGATAATATTGAAATATTTTCGAGAAAAGAAAAACACAGTGTAGACAAGATAGGAGTTTTTACTCCAAAAATTAAAGACTTAAATGAACTCTACTCGGGTCAAGTAGGTTTTATTTGCGCAAGTATAAAAGAAATAAGAGGAGCTCCTGTTGGTGATACTATTATTAAAGCTAATTCAGATACTCCACGATTAGAAGGGTTTAGAGAAGTAAATCCACAAGTTTACGCAGCTTTATTTCCTCAAAGTGCTGATGATTTTGAAGCTTTCAGAGAAGCTTTAGAGAAGCTATGCCTAAACGACGCCTCTCTCCATTATGAACCTGAACACTCCGAAGCTCTTGGAGCGGGATTTAGGTGTGGATTTCTTGGGACCCTTCACATGGAGATAATCTCGGAAAGGTTAAATAGAGAATATGGGATGGATTTAATCGCTACAGCTCCGACAGTTGCTTATGAAGTCACTGGCACCGATGGAGTTACCCAAAGGATAGAAAATCCTAGTGCTTTGCCTGATTATAGTAAGGTGAAGTCTATTCAAGAACCTATCGCTCGAGCAAATATATTAGTCCCAGAAACCTACATAGGATCAGTAATGAAGCTTTGTAATGACAGAAGAGGCAAGCAAATTAGTATGCGTTATGTTGCAGGGCAAGCTGAATTAATTTACGACCTACCATTAAGTGAGATAGTGGTTGATTTTTTTGATCGACTTAAATCAGTTAGCAGGGGATACGCTTCTTTAGATTATTCATTAGATAGATACGAACTATCAGACGTAATTAAATTAGATATTCTGTTAAATGGAGATAAGGTTGATGCTTTAGCCTACATGGCGCATAGATCCGTTGCTACTTCCAAAGGGCAACAATTCACGGAAGCTTTAAAGGAAGTTATTCCAAGACAACAGTTTGATGTTGCGATA
Organism: uncultured Gammaproteobacteria bacterium; assembly: GCA_913042085.1. Lineage (GTDB taxonomy): Bacteria > Pseudomonadota > Gammaproteobacteria > Magnimaribacterales > Magnimaribacteraceae. The sequence goes on from CAJWKH010000023.1 coordinate 12,303, forward strand.
CAGGCAGCTATCGGCGGTAAAATAGTTTCTAGACAAACGGTTAAGGCTTACAGAAAAGATGTAACTGCTAAGCTATACGGTGGAGATGTTACTAGGAAGATGAAATTGCAAAAGAAACAAAAGGCAGGCAAAAAAAGAATGAAGAACATAGGCAGAGTTGAAGTACCTCAAGATGCCTTTCTCTCTGTTTTAAGGGTAAAAGACTAAAATGGATACGGCTTTAATATTTCTTTTAATATCCGAGACTATTGGATACTTATTGTGGATACTTTTTACTAAAAAAGAGAAATCATTTTATAGAAATTTAACGAGCACTTTAATGTTTTTAGTGTCGCTTGTTATTCTTTATAGAATTTTCGTGTTGAATCTCGATTTTGGTCTAATTTTATCTGTTGCAACACTTTTAGCCGCCGCTTCTTGGATCTTAGGGTCAATATTAACTATTGATGAATTAAGAAAAGAAAGTAAATCTTATTTCTTTATTTTATTGGCTATTACTTGCATTAGGTCATTTGCTTATGAACCTTACCAGATACCAAGTAGATCTATGGTGCCAGGACTACAAGTTGGAGATTTTGTATTAGTAAATAAACATGCTTACGGTTTAAAAGCCCCTGGAACAAATTACTTGATAACTGATTTACAAAAGCCAAAACGTAACGATGTTGCTGTATTCATACCTCCACATACTCTTTGTAATGCCTCCCCATTAGAAGCTAGGCCAGACTTAGGAGTTTTAAGTACAGCTCAAAGCCAAATATTTTTAAATAAATTTCTTAAACTTCAGAAAGATAAATGCACAACAAACGGAATAAAGTATGTTAAACGAGTTATCGGTATTCCAGGAGATGAAGTTGAAGTTAAAGGTTACGAAATATGGATTAATGGAGCTAAGTTAAATCATGAACTTATTTCCACTATAAATGGAGAGTCTTTAATAAAAGAAACTATTGATAACAAAACTCATTTCATTAGGTCTTTAGGACTAACCGAGTACGCCCAACATAAATGGATAGTTCCTGAAGGAAGGTATTTAGCTATAGGAGACAATAGAGATAATAGTTTAGATAGCCGTGCATGGGGTTATTTTTCAGAAGATACCTTAGTAGGTAAGGCTGAATACATTTGGCTTCACTGGAGTTCATTCTCTGATCTTCCTACTTTTTCTAGGAACCAAAGAATAGAATAATTTTATGAAAGATTTAATGTCGACATTAGGCTATAAGTTTCAAAATTTGGCTTTACTCAGAACAGCGCTTACTCACAAAAGTTTTTCTTCGGAACACAATGAAAGGTTAGAGTTCCTAGGTGATGCTTTATTAAATTTATATGTAACAGAATATTTATACGATAGGTTTGATTCACTGGACGAAGGAAAGTTAACACAATTTAAAGCAACTATAGTAAGTAGGGAAAACTTAACTAAAATAGCTCAAAGTATTGGGTTATCTAATTTTATCCGAACAGGCAAGGGAGAGGGGCTAGAAGGTAATTCTATACCCGGTAACGCTGTTGAAGCTTTAATAGGGGCAGTTTTTTTAGATTCCAATCACTCAAAGACAAATAGATTTCTAAATAAATTACTAAAAGAAAATTTATTAACTTTGGAAGAGAGTGCAGATTTAAAAGACCCTAAGTCAAAACTTCAAGAGCATCTTCAAAAAAGAAATCTTCAATTGCCTTTATATTCTCTTAAACAAAAAGGGTCTAAAGAGAAGAAAATTGATTTTAAAGTTTTTTGCGAAGTTAAAGATCTTAATATATCTGCAACAGGCAATGGCCAAAGTCGCAAGAAAGCTGAATTAAGCGCCGCTCAAAAATTACTTAATAAAGTTGAAATTTCATAATGTCTCCTCATAACAAAAAATCAGGTTACATTTCTATAGTTGGTAAAACTAACGTTGGCAAATCAACGCTTCTAAATGAAATCTTAGGCCAAAAGATAGCCATAACTTCTAGAAAGCCGCAAACAACTAGACATAGACTTTTAGGCATAAAGACCATTGAAGATTCACAGATGATCTTTATTGATACACCGGGATTCCATAAAGATCACAAACGAGCTTTGAATAAGTATATGAATAAAGTAGCTTCAAGCGCCATGAAAGGCGTAGACGTTCTTATTTACGTTATTGAAGGCTTAAATTGGACAGAAGAAGACCAAGAGTTAATGAATCAAATTCCGGAAGACTATGAAACTTCCATTTTAGTTATTAATAAAATAGATAAGATTAATCAAAAGGACGACATGTTGCCATTCATAAGGACTATGTCAGAGCTAAATAAGTTTTCTGATATTATTCCCATCTCGGCGTTAAAGAAACAAAATATCCCTGCTCTTATGGATTCTATCTTGTTAAAACTTCCTGAAGGAGATCATATTTACCCCACGGATCAAGTAGCAGATATATCGGAGAGATTCTTGGCTAGTGAGATCATTAGAGAGAAATGCATTACTAGGGTTGGAGATGAGTTGCCTTACAGAATAAGTGTTTCTATAGAAAAATTTAAAGAAGAAGACAGGATTACTCATATCGACGCTAATTTATATGTTGAAAAGAACAGTCAGAAAGGAATGTTAATAGGTTCATCTGGAAGCAAGCTTAAATCTATAGGCACCGCTTCTAGATTAGAACTTGAAGATATCTTACAAACAAAAGTTATGCTGAATCTTTGGGTTAAAGTGAAGAGCGGGTGGACTGACGATGAGGCTATGTTAAGTACTATGGGGTATGACCTTGGTAAAACGAGTTAATCTAGAACCTGCTTTTGTTCTCCATACAAGAGCATTTAAAGAAACAAGCCTTCTTGTAGATTTATTCACTAAAAACTTAGGGAGAATTAACGTCGTAGCTAACGGAGCTAGAAAACCTAAAAGTCCCTTAAGGTCAGTTTTAACACCCACTTCTTTATTCGCAGTATCTTTTAGTGGGAAAACTGAATTAAAGAACCTTAATGCGTGCGAATTATTGAATCATTATTCTCTCTCTATGCCTGTTTCATTTAATTCAATAATCTACGTAAACGAGCTTTTAATCAAAGCTACTGAAAAAGAAGATCCTCATGAGGAAATATTTAACCAATATCAGTTATTGTGTGAAGGCCTGTCAGGAAAAAAAGAAAGAATCGAAATAGAAGTTTTATTAAGAAGCTTTGAATTAGTATTATTACAAGAACTTGGATACGGAATAGATTTAAGTTTTGAATCAATTAGCGGGAATAAAATTAAACCAAAAGATAAGTATATGTTTGATCCAAGCCTTGGATTCACTAAAGTGCAGACCGATTCGATTAAATCTAATGGAATCTTTCTAGGCGAAGATATCTTAAATTTCTCTAGTGGAGATTTAACTAAAGAAGGTTCTAGGTTAGCTTCAAAAAA
>CAJWKH010000024.1 GCA_913042085.1 uncultured Gammaproteobacteria bacterium
GGTTATAGCCAATGATTTAAAAATAAACAACATACATGTATCTATAACTGATTCAAAAGAATCATCCATAGCTTTCGTTATAGGAGAATCATTATGAAGATTATCCTTTTAGGACCTCCAGGTGCAGGAAAAGGAACTCAAGCAGAAGTATTATGCGAAACCTTTAGTATTCCGCATATCTCAACAGGAAATATGTTGAGAGAAGCTGTAGAAGAGGAGACAAATCTTGGCCTTGAAGCTAAGGCCTTAATGGATGCAGGAATTTTAGTTTCTGATGAAGTTATAGTTGGACTTGTAGAAGTTAGAATATCGAAAGAAGATTGCAATAACGGGTTTTTGTTTGATGGCTTTCCAAGAACTATTCCTCAGGCACAAGCTTTAGTTGAAAGAGATATAAATATAGATTCCGTGGTGGAAATACACGTACCCGATGAAGATATTATCGAGAGAATGTCTGGAAGGAGAATGCATCAAGGATCAGGAAGGAATTACCATATAGCTTACAACCCTCCGAATATAGACGGCAAAGATGATATAACTGGAGAAGATTTAATTCAAAGGGAAGACGACAAGCCTAAAACTGTAAAAGATAGACTTAAGGTTTATGAGAACCAGACTTCTCCTTTAATTAATTTTTATTCAAAAATGTCTGAACAAGACAAATTGAAGTACGTCAAAGTCTCAGGGACTTCTTCACCTGAAGAAGTTTCCACCGAAATCTTAAGTAAGCTACAACAACTTGACTAGAATCTTAGCCATAGAGACATCAAGTGACGCATGTTCTGTTGCAATTAGTAATGGCGAGGCAGATTATTCATTTCATGAATTAATGCCAAGACAACACACCGAAGCATTAATAGGAGTCATAGATGACTTGTTAAATTCTGCATCGTTAGACACTAAAGATCTAGATGCAGTTGCAGTTGGTTGCGGTCCTGGATCTTTTACTGGGATTAGATTGGCTTGCTCAACCGCTCAAGGCATCTCAATCAGTCAGAACATAAGAGGCATAGTTGTTCCAAGTCTAGATATATTAGCTTCCAGCATAAACAGAATGGAGTCTGCAGAAAAAATTGTGAGTATTGTCGACGCTAATATGGGTAGACTGTATTTAGCTGAATATAACTACTCTGGCCAACTGCTTAAGAATTCAGAATTAACATCCATAACTAGAAATGCTTTTAATCCAGAAAAATATGACAAAGAGACCTTTTTTATAGGAGAGGGGTGCAGGTTAGTTTTAGATTCAATAAAAGAAGTTTCTAGTTTAATTAGTTTTGAGCTCCCTTCAGCATTAGAATTACTATATATGGCAAAAGAGAAGCATTCACGGAAAGACACAGTTGCCTCGGAACAAATATTACCTCTCTATCTAACTGAGGAAAGCAATTGGGTTAAATCGTAATGGACCTTATACAAGTTTTATTTCTATCTTTTATACAAGGATTAACAGAGTTTTTACCGATTTCTAGCTCAGCTCATTTGATATTATTTTCTGATTTCGTTAGCTCTAATATTCAAAGTTTAAATTTTGACGTATCAGTTCATTTAGGCACCCTTGTTGCTGCTTGTGTTTATTTTAAAGACGAAATTTCACAAATTCTTAATTCGTTTGTCAGTTCAGATAAAGAAAGCACTGGAAAAAAATTATTAGTTAACTTAATTATCGCCGCATTGCCTATTTTAATTATTGGATTCTTTGTAAGGGATTTAGTAGAAGTTTTTTTAAGATCTCCAGAAATAATAGCTTATGCAACCATATTTTTTGCAATTATCCTTTACCTGAGCACAAAGGTTAAGACCCAACATTCTCAATTAGATTCTATTTCTCCTATTCAATCATTAATAATAGGACTTGCTCAATGTTTGGCTCTGATACCTGGAACTTCAAGGTCTGGTGTTACCATCTCAGCTGGCTTAGCTTTAGGGGTGGAAAGTAAAGTTGCATCAAGGTTTAGTTTCTTGCTCGCTATTCCTACGATAGGTGCAATTGCTTGCTATCAGATTATAAGCGTTGATTTTGCTTCTTTCGCTGCAGAGTATAGAAGCAATCTAATCGGCATTCTTATATCTTTTGTTGTCGCGTACCTAACTATTGATTTCTTTATCAAATTTATAGACAGGATAGGATTTATGCCTTTTATTATTTACAGACTTGTTCTGGGAGCTTCTGTTTTATTATTCCTAATCTAATGGAACTATTTGTTTCGTATAAATTACCGAAACATGAAGAGGCAGCTTTTAATTTAGCTAAAGAGTTTGGTTTAACCTGCCTTTTTCAAGGCGACATAGATAAGAAAGAAAATAATCTATCTTATTTTTTTGTTTATAAACCTGATCGTTCTTGCATTCGAAGAGGTTCAGGAAATTTATCAAGAGATATTTATTGTAATTTTTCTGATTGGTCAGTTAATTTTAAAGACCCGTTGCTGTCTAGGTGTCTAAAGGGACTACCAGAGAAATTCACAGCTTTAGATGCAACAGCTGGGTTTGGCAAAGATGCATTAGAGATAGCTAAAAATAAGCAGTGCCAGTCTGTTCTTTTGGTCGAGAGAGAAAAATGGCTTTTTTATTTGTTACAAGAAGGTATCGCTAACGCAGAAATCCCTGAGGTTCTCAAATTCATTAATAAGTTTTCTATTAAAAATGTAGATAGCTATGAGCACCTAAGTAATACAAAAAGTAATTTTGATTTAATTTATATTGACCCGATGTTTCCAGGAGTTGGAAAATCTAAAGCTAAGAGAAGCATCCAGGCCTTGAGAGATTTAACTAAAGAAATAGAAACAGATGGCTTGCTAGATTTAGCGATTAAAAAAGCTACAAAAAGAGTTGTTGTTAAGAGGCATAAGAATTCTACTTATCTTGAAGACTTAAAACCAAATTATTCAGTTAAAGGAAAAGTAGTTAGATATGATATTTATAATTCTAGTTAATACTCTGGATTAGTTCTAAGAATCTATTATCAAAAAATACTTTATAGCTGTCTTGGGCTTTTAAAGTAATTTTAGAAGCGGATAGTAGTTCTTTATCTACTTTTACATATCTTTCTGCAATAAGTAGTTCTATAAAGTTATGGAATTTTGTTTTGTCTGAGAACTCAGGGTAGGGCCATCCTTCCAACCTCTCTAATTCCTTAGCAATTAAGTCACAATCAGTTTGAAGCTTTTCTTTCGAGAGATTGTTCTGACTCCACAACACACTCATGGTTATATAAAACCTTTTTATACTAGGCTCACATATATTGCATAAAGCTAAATATTTATCGAAGTGATCATTATTGCGGTTTGGCTTACAGTAACTTTCTGGTTCTTTAGAGGCAAGCACTCCTTCTTCTTGAAGAGTTTTTAAAGCATTATCTATTTCCTTTTTTTCTATATGGGGTGATTGAAGGAAGTATTCTCTACTGATAATGGGATATATCATTTTAATTAATGCATACAAATCTTCCTTAGAAATTTTCTCTACATACCTTACTGATTCACAAATTAATGAATAAAGCATAAAAATATGACTGATATTATTTTTATAGAATGAAAGCGATGCTACTTCTGAGGGAGTTGGTTTATATACTGTGTCAGAACCAATAAGTTGATGCTTTATAAATCTTAATTTTTCAACTTTACTAATAATTTCTTCTGGGTTTGTTTCTGTTAACCATATATCTTTGTAGGTATCTGATTTATTTACTAGGGTTAGGTAGAAAGAAATTCTTTTCTTTAATGTATCTCTATTAAGAGCCTGAGTAGGGTCAGTTAATAAACTGATGGCAAATAAACTTGTTGTGCTAACTGCTACAGAGTTATTTATAGACCTGATAATCTCATCTCCTAATAAGCCCGTAATAGGCTTCAACCATTCTGGCCTTTCTAAAGGTGAATCGATATGAAAATCTTGTGAAACGTTATCTTCTAAGAATTTACCTAAATCTAATGGTTTGCCAAAATTTAAGTAAGCATTGCCTAAGTAGTCGTTAAAATCCTTCAAGACTTTAAAAGGGTCAAGTAAGCTTTCTCTCTTTTTTTGAGATCCAGACAATTCAGATAGATAACTTCGACCTTCTAGAATCTTTTCATAACCTATATAGATCGGAATAATTTTAACCTTTTGTCCCTTCAAAGAAGCAAAACTCCTTAAGACCAATGAGAGCAAACCGGGTCTTGAAGGAAGGCTCAGACCGGTTCTACTTCTACCTCCTTCAGGAAAGAATTCAATTGAACTTCCTCTTATCATTAATGATCTAATATATTCAAAGAAAACAGTACTATAGATAGTATTCTTCATAAATGACCTTCTCATAAAGATAGCTCCAGCGCCTCTTAATATACCTCCAATTATTGGAAGATTAAGATTATTTCCAGCAGCAACCTGTGGCAACATAAGGTCATTCTTATAAAGGATGAAAGTCAAAGCGCAATAGTCTATATGGCTTCTATGACAAGGAACATATACAAGCGCATTATCTTTAGAGATATTCTTTATGTGTTCTATATTTCTTATATTGATACCTTCATATCTGCTATTCCAAAACCAAGTAAAACCTCTAACAAGCATTCTTACGATCGGGTAACTCAAATCAGAACACATCTCTCTTCCGTACTTGTAAGCTTTTTTTACTAACCTCCGTTTTCTTGATTTCTCCCCTTTAGACTGTTTATTTATTTCTTCTCTCACATGTATATTTCTTACAAGCGTTTTAACCATGGTCCTTCTATGGGATATGTCAGGGCCAAGCATCGCTTGTTTAGATTTTCTAAACAATGCCCTTAAGTAACGACTTAAGAGTTGAGAGTTTTTATTATTAGAATTTGAGTACTCAATTAACTCTTCCACTCTTAAAGGTTTATGAAATTTAATTATTAAACTTCTTCCGTGGAAAATAATTTTAAATAATTTCTTTATAGAGCCGCTTGTTCGCCAAGAAGGAGAAAAGATGATTTTAAAAAGTGACTGTTGTTTATCAGGGTGCTTCCCCCATATAAAAGACACCGGGATAATTGATAAATTTTCTTTTTTTGAATCTAGTATGGCTTCAAGGTTTTCAGGCGCTTGTCTTCTAATTCTTTGTTCAGAAACAATATACTTTGGATCCTTTAAACATATAAACCTTTCTAGGTCACTGTTTGTTAATTTATCTAGAGGAGAAGGAATTCGTTGGTATTTATTAGCAAGCCCCAGTGCCATTAGATCGCTAGCCGAGTCTACCGGAAGAGCGAACACAATATTTTCATCTTTTAAGTCCTCTTCAGAGATATTCTCAAGTTCAATTTCAAACTTAATTATCTTACTTAGGCAAAGGCTTAAGATCACAAAAATACGATTTTTAGTTAGAACCCTAAACATTTTTAGTTGATCTCGTTGTTTTTAGAATGAAGTTTACCTTTTCATAGTAAAATTAATACTGGGATTTGCTTTATTTAAATGCCGAAGTGGCGGAATTGGTAGACGCAGGGGATTCAAAATCCCCCGCCCTTTGGGTGTGAGAGTTCGAGTCTCTCCTTCGGCACCATTAGAGATCATTATTTGAAATTAAAAGATTACGATTTTTCTCTTCCAGAGGAACTAATTGCTAAAGAGCCTCCAGAAACGAGAGGCACCAGTAGACTTTTAGTTCTAAATAAAGAGTTAGAAGACAAGACTATTCAAGAGTTTGGAGAAACTTTAAACCCTGGAGATCTATTGGTGTTAAATGACACCAAAGTTCTTAAAGCTAGGTTGGATGCAAGAAAAGCTACAGGAGGTTTTGTAGAGATATTGATCGAGAGATTGCTAGTTGATAATTGCGCTTTAGCTCAAACTAAATCAAACAGAAGTATACGCGAAGGTGATTCTGTCCAGATAGAAAACACTTCTTTAGAAATTAAAATTTTAGATAAAGAAGGCTCACTCTATAAAATCCAATTTCCTAAAGACCCTAAAGAAATCCTAGATATACATGGAAAGATCCCTTTACCGCCTTACATAAAAAGAATCGCGAACAAACAAGATGAAAAAAGGTATCAGACTGTATATGCGAATGAAGCTAAAGAAAATTCTGTAGCTGCTCCGACAGCAGGATTGCACTTTAGTAAATCTCAACTAACACAAATAGAAGAAAAGGGAGTAGAAATTGTCTATATCACTCTCGATATTGGACTGGGAACTTTTTCACCCATTAGATCTGAAAATGTTGAAGAACATGTAATGCATCAAGAAAAGGTTTCTGTTGATAAAAAGACAGCAGATAAAATCAATAAAGTTCTTGAGTCTAATTCAAGGGTAATTGCAGTTGGAACGACAGTCTTAAGATGTTTAGAGTCTGTGTACACTAAATTTAACAAAATAAAGCCTTATGAAGGAGAGACAGATTTATTTATATACCCTGGTTATAAGTTTGGAATTGTCGATTCTTTGTTAACGAACTTTCATTTACCTAAATCCAGCTTGTTTATATTAGTTTGTGCTTTTGGAGGGACTCAGAATCTTAAGTTCGCTTACAGGCATGCAGTAGCACAAAATTATATGTTCTTCAGTTACGGCGATGCTATGCTGATCAACAAATTTGATGGGTAGTAATATTTATAAGCTAATAGCAAAAGATGGTCTTGCTAGAAGAGGAGAGGTAACTACTGAACACGGTAAGTTTCAAACACCTGCATTTATGCCTGTGGGAACTTATGGAGCTGTTAAATCTATTAGCCCTAACATTTTAGAAAACCTAGAAGCTGAAATCATTCTTTCTAATACTTATCATCTAATGGAAAGACCAGGGGTAGAAACCATTAAACTGCACGGAGGTTTGCATAAATTTATAGGATGGGAAGGACCCATATTAACTGACTCGGGCGGTTATCAAGTATTTAGTTTATCTAAAAAAAGGAAAATACAAGAAGAGGGTGTCGAATTCTTCTCCCCGCTGAATGGAGATAAAAAGTATCTAACACCAGAATCGTGCATGCAATTGCAACTTGATTACGGTGTTGATATTGCAATGGTATTAGATGAATGCACTCCTTATCCAGTAACAGAAGATATTGCTAAAAAATCAATGCAATTATCACTTAGATGGGCTAAAAGATGTCGTTCGTCATTTAAATCCGAGAGCTCTTCTCTGTTTGGGATAATTCAAGGAGGTGTCTTTAATAATCTTAGAGAAGATTCATTGGCTGAGTTAATAGAAATTGATTTTGAAGGTTATGCAATAGGAGGTCTCTCAGTAGGCGAACCAAAAGAAGAAATGGATAAAGTTGTAGATCACATAACGCCAAAAATGCCTGAGGATAAGCCAAGGTATTTGATGGGGGTAGGTACGCCTTTAGATATAGTCAAAGCTGTTCAACTAGGGGTAGATATGTTTGATTGTGTAATTCCAACAAGACATGCACGCAACGGCTATCTGTACACTTCGAAAGGCATAGTCAAAATAAGAAATAGTGAAAATAAGAATAATCTTGAACCCCTTGACGAAAATTGTTCTTGTTACACGTGCAGTAACTTTTCAAGAAGTTACTTGCACCATTTAGATAAAACAAAAGAGATGCTTGGATCTACGCTTCAGACAATTCATAATCTGCATTATTATTTAAGTCTTATGAGAAATTTGCGACTATCTATTGAAACATGTACATTGCAAACCTTTATCAAAGAATTTGAAGACACTTGGAATAATATTGATAACCCCAATATAGATAGTTAAGAGGAACAAAATGGAACAATCACCTACTTTTTTCGACCCAACTTTATTCTTACTTTTTGGATTTATGATTCTTATCTATTTTTTAATGATAAGACCAGAAAACAAAAGAAGGAAAAGTCACCAAGAGATGCTCGCAAGTCTAGACTTAGGTGAAGAGGTAGTCACAGCAGGGGGCATACTTGGCAAAGTATCGAAAATAAGTGATCAATACATTGAGCTTTCTATTTCTGATAATATGAAGATAAAAGTACAAAAAACATCTATCTCCACTGTTTTACCGAAAGGGACCTTAAACTCAATATAGAAACTGTGAAACGATACGGTCTTTGGAAGTACATCCTTATTCTGCTGGTATTAAGTTTTGGGGTAATTTATTCGTTACCTAATCTATATTCACCAGACCCGGCCGTCCAAGTATCCTACAACAGCAGCTCGCAGTCTGCAGACGTTAACTTACAAAACAGAATACAGTCCGTTTTAGATTCTGATTCTTTACTCTCTAAAATCGAACTTAATGATGATTATGTCTTAATTCGTCTTGAATCTTATGAAGAACAATTAAAAGCAAAAGATTTATTATCTTCTGGCCTTGGTTCAGATGTAATTATTGCCTTAAATCTTGCACAAACTACTCCTGATTGGCTTAGCGATATTGGTGGTGAACCTATGAAGCTAGGTTTGGATTTAAGAGGTGGTGTGCATTTCTTAATGCAAGTAGACACAGAGGCTGCAATAAAAAACAGACAAAATGGAACCTTGCAAGATATAAGAAGGAGGCTTAGAGAAGAGAAGATCAGGTATACAAATGCTTATATAGATGAAGACCTTTCTATAGTTTTGTCTTTTAATGATGAAACTAATACAACAACAGCTGATTCTTTTATAGACGACAACTATCCTCAATTTGCAGGCTCTCCTCAACCAAATTCCAATAATTCAATAAAGTTGGTCCTAGCTGAAGAAGAGGTGGACCAAATAGAATCAGATGCAATCGACCAAAATTTAACTACATTAAGGAATAGAGTAAATGAACTGGGAGTGTCTGAACCAATAGTTCAAAGACAAGGTAAAAAAAGAATAGTGGTTCAATTACCAGGAATACAAGACACTGCAGAAGCTAAGAAAATATTAGGAAAAACGGCAACTTTAGAATTTCATCTGGAGGCCCAATTGGATACTCCTCGTTCTAGAAAAACTTCATACCCCTTTAAAGGCAATAGAGGAGCACCTGCTTTTTTACAAGATGCATTGATTTTAAGTGGAGATCAGGTAGCAACTGCTCAAGCAAGCTTTGATGAAAATGGCTTTCCTCAAGTCAATATCACATTAGATGGAGAAGGCGGTTCTAGAATGCACAGAGCTACCAGAGGGAACATAGGAAAAAGGTTGGGTGTTTTGTTTGTAGAGCAAAAGACAAGAACTGTTTACCAGAGAGGTGCAGATGGCAACCAAGTCCCTACCCAAGAAACTTACGAAGTAAAAGAAATTATTAGTTTAGCTACCATAAGAGCTGCTCTTGGAACTTCATTTAGGATAACCGGCTTGGACAGCCCAAGCGAATCTTCTGAATTAGCTTTATTACTCAGAGCGGGAGCATTAGCTGCACCAATGCGTTTTGTTGAAGAACGAACGGTAGGACCAAGTTTAGGAGCAGATAATATACAAGCAGGTATCTTCTCTATGGAATTAGGGATGGCGTTAGTTCTATTATTTATTCTCTTTTATTACAGAGTTTTTGGAGTCGCGGCAAGTTTGGCATTGTCTTTCAATATAGTGTTGTTGGTAGCCATCATGTCTATACTCTCAGCTACTTTAACTCTACCTGGTATTGCAGGAATAGTTTTGACCGTCGGTATGGCGGTTGATGCCAATGTATTAATTTTTTCAAGAATCAGAGAGGAATTAAAAAGAGGTCGGAAACCTTTAGATGCAATTGATGCTGGTTATAACAAAGCATTTTTAACCATTTGGGATGCCAACGTTACCACTTTAATAGTTGCAGTAATTTTACTTTCTTATGGTTCTGGTCCAATTAAAGGTTTTGCAATTACTCTATCCATAGGAATTATCACCTCTATGTTTACCGCTATTATGGGAACTAGGGCCTTTGTTAATTTAATCTACGGCTCTAAGAAAGATTTAACGAGGTTATCAATATGAGTTTTAATATAGATTTCCTTGCGTGGAGAAAGTTAGCTCTAATAGTATCGTCAATATTCCTAGTAGTATCAATTTCTTCTTTACTTATAAAAGGACTAAATTGGGGATTAGATTTTACTGGAGGCACACTTGTTGAATTAAGTTATCCCAATGGAGCTGAGATAGATTCAATACGTGATACTTTAAGATCAGAAGGCTTTGAGGGTGCGCAAGTTGCTAATTTTGGTTCGAATAAAGAAGTTCTAATTAAATTACCAGGAACAATAAGTGATAGCTTAGGTTCTGAGATTATTTCTTTGCTCAAAAAACAGAATTTAAATGAAGATATTGATTTAAGAAGAATTGAGTACGTTGGACCTCAAATCGGTAGTGAATTAAGAGATGACGGCGGAACCGCTATGTTAATAGCCCTAGCATTTATGATGCTATACATAGCTTTTAGATTTCAATCTAGATTTGCTGGAGCAGCTGTCATAGCCTTGATACATGATGTAATTATTGTTGTAGGTATTTTCTCTTTATTACAAATAGACTCTGATCTTACTGGTTTGGCTGCCCTGTTAGCGGTTATAGGTTATTCATTAAATGACACTATCGTGGTATCTGACCGAATACGGGAGAATATCCGAGCGATGGATACAGAAGATGTAAATGAAATCATCAATACTTCACTAAACCAAACATTAGGAAGAACGTTGGTTACATCCTTAACAACTTTGTTGGTTCTATTTTCTCTATATTTACTAGGGGGAGAGTTAATAAAGAATTTTGCTCTAGCTTTAATCTTTGGAGTTATAGTAGGAACTTATTCCTCCATTTACATTGCTTCCAATGCATTAATTATGATGGGCCTATCTAAAGACCATTTAAAAGAAGAAGAGCCTGAAAATTCAGATAATAACCTTCCTTAATCTTCCTCAATAGTCACAAAAGGCTTAATGGACTGTAGCATAGGTTTAAAACACTTATTGTTTGAACAGATTATATTATCTCCATCTATGTAATCAGGATTCCCAAAGTAGTCACTCACAAGACCGCCTGCTTCTTGAACCAACAGTCCTCCTGCTGCTATATCCCACATACCTAGACCACTACCCCAGAAGCCGTCTAGTCTTCCCGCTGCCACATTTGCCATATCTAAAGCCGCTGAACCGGTTCTTCTAATGGTCAATCCGTTTGAGTAAAGAGATCGGAAAGTGGACATGTTGTCGTGTCTTATTTTTCCAGTATCGGTATCATGAGATGAGTTACTTAGTAATGATCCCGATAAACCCTTTAACTTACTTACCCTTATTCTTCTATCGTTTAAATACGCTCCTCTTCCTAGGCTTGCAGTAAATTCATCTTGTCTAGCTACGTCAATAACTAAAGCATGAAGAGTTTTGCCTTTTTCGACATAAGCAATTGAAATAGCGTAATAAGGAAAACCATGGATGTAATTGGTAGTGCCATCTAAAGGATCTATTACCCACATAGACTCAATGTCTTTTCCTGAGCCTTCGATTCTTCCCACTTCTTCGGATACGTAGGTATGTTTAGGGTAAATAGACTTTAGCGAATCAATGATAATTGACTCCACTCTTTTATCTAATTGAGTGACGTAATTTGAAGGACCTTTCTCTTTTACTTCTAGTTGGTCTAATCTATAAGCAAAGCTAAGCAATTCTTTGCATCCTGCTCTAGCTGCTTCTAACGCTATGTTAACTTTAGGTTCCATATCTTTTATTAAGTGGCGCATCCTACCATATACACCACCTTACCCTGTTAGAATATATTCATGGTTAGGGAAATATATCTTTAATGAATTATTCAGATTCTATAAAAGTTGTCCTTGTTGGCACGACGCATCCTGGGAATATAGGTGCTGCAGCCAGAGCCATTAAAACGATGGGCCTTAAGCATCTAGATTTAGTAAGTCCTAAGGAGTTTCCTAGTGACGAAGCTATTTATAGGTCTAAAGCAGCAAAAGATATTCTTGAGAAGGCATCAACTTATGAAACACTTCTTGAATCAGTAAAAGAGTGTGAGGTGGTGATAGGGACAAGCGCTAGGAATAGAAAAGTTCCTTGGCCGGTTTTGAATCCTAAAGATGCTTCTAAAGAAATAAACTTAGCAGTTAAGAATAATTCTAAAGTAGCCATTGTATTTGGAAGGGAGGATAGAGGGTTAACCAATGAAGAACTAGGTCTTTGCAATCTTCACGTTCATATACCCACTACAGAAGAATATAGTTCCCTTAATCTAGCTCAAGCAGTTCAAATAATGACTTACGAAATAAGAATGAGCTTTATAGAGATAGAAAATTTAGAGAATAACCAAGAGTGGGACGTTGATCTTGCTTCCGCAGAACAAACTGAAAGGCTGATAGAGCACATGGATGAATTAATGAAAGAATTAGAATTCTATGACACAGAAAACCCTAGAAAACTACTAATGAGAGTAAGAAGATTTTTTAAGCGGTCTGGTATAGATGTGATGGAGGCTAATATATTTAGAGGCTTATTTTCAACCATTCAGAAGAAACTAAAAAAGTGATTCGCTTGAGTGTGTATTAGTAAAGTAATACACTGATAACGGGAGAATTGCTTAATGCAGTGGACAAACGACCAACCTATATACATACAGGTCAGAGATCATGTGGTTTCTTTAATCATAGATGGCGTATTAAAGTCAGGCGATCCTATACCTTCAGTAAGACAAATGGCGGTTGAAGGAGGGGTTAATCCATTAACAGTTTCCAAAGCTTACCAAGAACTAGTCGATTTAAATATTGTCGAAAAAAGAAGAGGGTTAGGTATGTTTATTACTGATTCTGCTAAGAAGGAGTTGGTAAAATTAGAAAGAAATAAATTTATGAAGGGTGATTGGCCAGCTTTATTAAAAAAAGCGGATCAATTAGGTATAGACTTACTGGAGTTGATTAATAAATCTTAAGACAATGGAAAGAGAATTTGCAGTTAAAGCTAAAGGTGTAATCAAGAGTTATGACAACAATCATGCCTTAAATGGAATTGATCTAGAAGTTCGATCGGGTCAAGTCCTGGGTCTTATAGGTCCTAATGGTGCGGGAAAATCTACTTTCCTTCAAGCCGTCTTAGGCTTATTAAACACCGAAGGAGAGCTTGAAGTATTGGGTCTTGATCCTAGAAAAGAAAGACACAAACTCTTACAAAAAGTGTGTTCAATCACGGATGTAGCAGTTTTACCAAAATGGATGACAGTTGAACAAGTGCTGCAGTATGTAGACGGTGTTCACCCTAGATTCAATCTAGAAAAAGCCAAAAGCATTCTTTCTAAAACAGATATTAAAAATAATTCGAAAATAAAAACCCTTTCTAGAGGCTTGGTGGTGCAATTGCATTTGTCCATCGTTATGGCCATAGATGCTGAACTACTAGTTCTTGATGAACCTACCCTTGGTCTAGATTTGGTTTATCGAAAGGAGTTTTACTCTCAGCTGATTGAAGACTATTACGATGGAAACAAAACAATATTGATTAGTACACACCAAGTTGAAGAAATAGAAGGTGTTCTTTCTGATGCAATATTTATGAACCAAGGAAGGATTGTTATGAAAGACTCCATTGATGCCATTAATGAGAGGTTTCTGGAGCTAAGGCCTAATCAAGAGTCTTTAGAGAGAGCAAGGTCACTGAATCCTATGCATATCAGAACAGAACTTGGTAGAGAAGTGTTTTTATTTGAAGGAACTGGAATTGATAAACTGAATGAATTAGGCGAAGTAAGGCCTCCATTCATAGCGGACCTTTTTATGGCCATCATGGATAAAACTAAATCAGAGGGTCAGGGATGAATACTCTAGTCACTCTTATTAGGAGAGAACTACAAGAACACAAAGTGGGCTTTATTTACGCTCCTTTTATCGTTACTTGCGTTCTTTCACTGGTAGTTATCTCGGTTTATTTTGGTTTAACAGATATACAAACAACCGAATTTAACTTCACCACAAAGATTTACGAAAACGAACAGGCTTTAGAATGGATGGCTACAGCAGATATTGAACAAATTACCGCAGTCATGAGGTCAGGTTTAGTTGTTCTTGCATTACCAATTTTGTTAACAGTAGCCTTTGCTATTCTAGCTTTTAATTTAAGCACCTTTGCGGATGAGAGGAAAGATAGAACTTTAATATTTTGGAGATCATTGCCTGTTTCAGATCTAACTACCGTCATGTCCAAAATACTTTTAGTAACTCTAATCATACCTTTAATTGTTTTACCAAATATAATTTTATTACACTTAATATCTTTACTTAGTGCATCAATATTCTTTGCTAC
>CAJWKH010000025.1 GCA_913042085.1 uncultured Gammaproteobacteria bacterium
AAGCTCCATTAGCTTTAATGCGGATGGTAACGGATGGACCGGACCACCCTAGTACTCCTGCTTTAAAAATGATTGAGAATTATGTAAAAGAACTGGACATACCTGTTGAAATTGTTTGGGGCATGAAAGACCCTATACTAGCCAAAACGTTACCCATGATGATAAATAACTTTCCTAATGCTCCTGTTACAGAAACCTCAGCAGGTCATTTCCTTCAAGAAGAAGTGCCGATTGAAATAGCTGAAGCATTAGTAAGAGTTATAGATAAAGTATCCAGTGAATAAGACAGATTTAGAAATCATTCCATTTTGCAGTTCAACACGGAGGAGGCAGAGGTGAAGAAATTATTATTTTTTATTATATGTTTTACAAATTTTTTATATGCTGATCCTCGTTTAGAATTTGATCAGACTGCCTTGGATGACTATGTTCATTCAATTGACGAGTCTTACGAATACAATTTAATCAAAACCGTTTATGGAGAAGGATATAAGGCCTATATAGTAGATTTAACTTCTCAAAGTTACTTAACTAAAAGTGAGATCAATAGAACTGAATGGAAGCATTGGCTAACCATTGTTAGTCCAGACGTTATAAAGCACAAGACAGGTATGTTAGTCATTGGAGCAGGGGACAATGATGGGAAAGTACCTTCTGGACCAGATCAGTTAAGCATCGAATATGCCAAAGCAACTAATTCTGTTGTTGCTAGCTTAGGAATGGTTCCTAATCAGCCATTAACTTTCGTTGGAGAAAACAAACCTCGTTGGGAAGATGCAATAATTGCATATACCTGGGATAAATATTTAACTACGGGCGAAGATAAGTGGCCTTTGAGGATGGCTATGACTAAGAGTGCAGTTGCTGCAATGGATGCCATACAATCAATTATCAATGAAAGAGAGGATGGAATAGAAATAGAAAAATTCGTCGTCTCAGGTGCATCTAAAAGAGGCTGGACTACATGGACTACTGGCGGTGTAGATAACAGAGTTGAAGCCATAATTCCCGTTGTCATAGACGTTCTGAATGTTGAACCTTCTTTTGAGCATCATTGGAGTGTTTATGGTTTTTGGGCACCAGCAATTCAAGATTATGTTGATATGGAGATTATGGATTGGTGGGGCACCAAAGAAATGAAATCTTTATTCAAATTAATAGATCCATTTAGTGAAAAAGAAAGGTTTGAAATGCCAAAGTTGTTAGTCAATGCCGCTGGTGATCAGTTTTTTATTCCAACTTCTTCCCAGTTTTATTTTGATGAACTACCTGGAGAAAAATATCTTAGGTATGTACCTAATGCAGATCATAATGTCTCGGAAGGAACTGACGCTTTAGAAACTATATTAGCTTTCTATGCAAGCATCTTAAATAAAGTGCCAAGACCCGAATTTTCTTGGGAGTTGAAAGAAGATGGAAGTATTGAGGTTCTATCAGAAGATGCAGTTAAAGAAGTGATCATGTGGACTGCTACAAATAAGAAAACTAGAGATTTTAGGAAGGAAGTTATTGGAAATAGTTGGCTTCCTAAGGTTTTAAGACAAAATGAGGATAGCCTGTACATCGCACTGCCATCAAAACCCGCTGTGGGTTGGAAAGCTTATTTTGTTGAGATGACTTATGAAACACCTTTTGGATTAGACTTAAAATTAACTACACCTGTTAGAGTCGCTCCAGATACACTTCCTTTTGAGTATGAAGAACCAAAGAAGTTAAAAGAAGGATTCTTATCAGATATAAAATAGTTTAAGACATGAGTAATAAAGAAAAGAAACTATCAGATAAATGGTTTGATCAATGGGTTCAAACCGATTCATACCTAGCTTCTGATAACCATATAAATCGCATTCCGCTTCGTTTAACAAGCAACAATATAGTAATTTATGGAGAAGCCTCATTATCTGAGGTGCTTAAAGAGTTTGAGCACGAAGATCACCATCCCGTAACAGTTGGGGGTAAAGTGCCCGTACAATTGTGGTGCAATAATTTTATAGATACAGATTGCGGGCCTATAGATAATGTTAATCCATATATTGAGATCTGGTACTCCTTTCCTGTCACACCTAAATCTTCGAAACTTGACCTTCCATACGAGAATGAATATTCCTATAACGTAGATGCGCCTGATACCCTTACTTGGTGTCATCGAGTTCTATGTGGACCTGCCAAAGGTGGTTATGATCTTGGTGCTATAGCGGCCATTGCAGGAGGTCGTGAAATATGGGGTTTTCCAAAACATCCTGGCTTAGCTGATCTAAGTTTTGAATACCCTGATGAAGAAACGGCAGCGTTCGAAGGGTCTCTTCAAGGCAATAAAGTTATTTCTTTAAAAATAAAGCGCCCTGAAAGTATTGCAGAACATGTTACGGCAGATATTGATCTGTGTACTCCCCAAGGGGCTTGCATTACACCCAAACAAAACCCATTAAAAGCAAGCTTTGTAGCTAAACAGACTCGTTACCAACAGGCTTTTTCTGCAACCATGCATTTCTTTCCATGGGATCAAACAACTGATTTATTAACTATCTATGAAGATGAGACTTACTTTGGTGCATTATTAAAGAGTTGGGAATTTAGACCCGCCTTAAAAATGCATTGTTCGAATCTAAAGATAGTAGCCTTTAAACCTGACGGCTGGGACCCTGATTTCATAGGGTAGATTTCTAAAAGATGAATTATTTATCAAAATTCTCAGCTGTGCTTCAACTGCCTTATGGCTGGTGGAAGAAATTAGTTTTATTTGGACTTGCTGTATTCTTTATTAATGTAGGTGTAGATCATTTCATTAATCCGGCTTTTTATTTGTCTATTATGCCTCCAGCGTTTCCAATGCATGCAGAGGCAGTATATGTCAGCGGATTCTTCGAAATACTTGGCGGTATCTGTGTTTTAATTCCTAGATTACGCATCATAGCAGGATGGGGGCTTGCGGCTCTTTTGGTTGCTGTATACCCAGCAAATATTTACATGGCGCTTACACCAGAAGCATTTCCAGATATCCCGGTTGCAATACTCTATTTTCGTCTCCCGTTACAGTTCCTTTTCTTTTATTGGGCTTACTCCGTAACTCGAGCAGCTTATAATCCAAATAATTAAAACAATACTTACATAATTAAGGGGTAAAAAATATGATAGATAATTTTCTTCAATACGGGCAATGGGTTATTTTGGTTCTAAGTATATTAAGTCTTTATTTAGTAAGCTCTGTAGAGCATGAAACAAGATTAAACGGATACGTATTAACCGGTATCAGCAGATTTGCTGGCGCAACGGTCTTTATTTTTGTTGATTTGTACGCTTTTGTAATAGCTAATCTAATACAAACTTATATCGCTTTTAAAGGATACTCAAATAACAAGAAATTAGGCAATTCAAAATAAATATTTTGAGAGAAATGTACCTTTAAGCTTATAGTGTAAAAATATGATAAACCTGAGAACGCCATTCAAATTTATTTTCATTCTAATTTTCTTTTCTAATGTTGTAATTTCAGACGATATAAAGAGAATACTTTTTGTAGGTAACAGCTACTTTTATTTCAACGACAGTCTTCATAACCATACTGAAAGCTTATTAATCGAATATTATGAAGATGAAGAAATTGTCACTAAGTCTGCAACCATTGGTGGTTCAAAACTACGCAATCACAATATAGACCACTTACTTAATTATAAGAATCTGCAATTAGACGAGCAGATAGACTTGTTAATTATGCAAGGTGGAAGCTATGAGGTAATAAGCAAGAAGTCGAGAGCTAAATTTGCTGAAACCGCATCTGAATATAGTGAAAAAGCTCAAAAATTAGGAATCAAAACAGCCTTATATATGACTCATGCATATCTTAAGAACTACAGAAGGTATGAACCAGATTTAATAGAAAAAATAAAAAAGACTTATTATGAGGCTGGAAAGAAAAGCGACTCTTTAGTCATACCAGTAGGCTTGGCGTATGAGATTGCGTATCAAAAAAATCCAGAAATCAAACTACACCATCCAGATGGAACACACCCTGGATTACTAGGAACCTACTTGGCAGCTTGCACGGTCTTTGCTGTAATAACTAATAAATCTCCTGAAGGGCTCTTATATAATTATTTAGATAGAATATCGGATGAAGATAGGGCCTTTTTACAGAGAATAGCTTGGGAAGCTTATTTAGAAAACTCCAAGTACTTTAAGAAAAAGATGTAGAAGTTAATTTATTGATAACTGGTTGATTTAAAAAGATTTGTTAGCTATAAAATATAACATGAACAGAATTAATTCTTTTTTAACTTTAGCTTTATTACTTTTATCAACATCAGTTACGGCATACGAAGAACCAAGCTACGAAATAGTTTATCAATCTGACAATATTGAAGTTAGGTACTATGATGAAAGGCAGGTAGTACAAACTAGGTCAGGAGGTCCAATTAGGAGGTTCAAAAGGCTCTTTGATTATATCAATGGGGCCAACGAGGATTCAGAGAAGATTGCTATGACCAGTCCTGTAACTGAATTAAATTCTGGTAAGGGCGTGATTATGCAATTTTATCTCCCATCTAGATTTGATAAAAATAATGCTCCTTTTCCTACTAATGATAATGTTGAAATCTTTTCAATTGATGCTGGATATTATGGAGTTATTAGGTTTTCTGGAAAGTCAAATACAAGAAACTTTAACAAGCATGCAGAAATTCTTAAGAAAGAATTAGATAATAATAATATCCAAATTATTGGCCCTTCTATTAAAGCTACTTTTGATCCACCATTTACAAAGGCTAATTTAAGAAGAAATGAAAGTATGTTTCTTGTAAGTTGGAACCCTAAGTAAAGAAATTCTAATTAATTACCTTTTAAGTTTCTGAGCTATATCTTTTAAAGTTGAATTCAATTTTTGAATTCTGTTTTTCGTTGTTCCATTAAATTTGGGATCATCCATATTCAACTCAATTTTCTCTATTTGCCTAGAAAGACGATTATTGCCACCTCTTTTCATCGCTGAATCAACACGGTCTAAGATTTTGATGATATTTTCAATTGTTTTATCTTCTAATATTTTATCTCTGCTCAATTGATCCAAGTAAGCAAGTGCAACTTCAGGTTCTGAGGGCCACGTCATAGGTATTTGTTGTTGAGGATTAAATAGTCGACGAGAACCAATCGAAGGATAAGCTAATTTTGCAGCTGTTATCTCATTTTTTGTTAGGTACTCACTTGGTATAAGTTTAAAAGTATCTAAGCCGCGAGTTATCTCAGTACCGTATATTGATCCCTCGTAATAATATACTGACCAGTACCCACCAGTTATCAATTCTTTTTCTTTAATCGGTCCTCTATCAAAATAGGCAATCTCTATAGGGTTGGATGAATCGGTAAAGTCTATTATTGATATTCCTCCTTGATACCAAGCTTGAACAAAAATATCTCTACCAGGCACAGGAATAATAGACCCATTGTGCGCAACGCAATTCTCAGTTTCTAGTTGGGGAGCAGGCATTTTGTAATGACTTCTAAATTCTAGTTTCTGGTCAACAACATCGTAAATAGCATCAGCACCCCAATTCAAAGGATCCCATGCTCTACATCTTGCTCTGCCTCCGCCGCCCCATTCGTCTGTGAAGAGAATCTTAGTACCTTCATTATTGAAAGTAGCAGAGTGCCAGTAAGCAAATCCTGTATCAGATACTGAATCAATTCTAGTCGGCTCAAAAGGGTTACTTATATCAAAAAGAATACCGTTACCTGAGCAAGCACCCGCTGCGACATTAGCTGAAGGGAAAACTGTTATATCGTGACACTGATCAGTAATACTGGTTTCTTGTGTATCTTCTCCGTGATCCCCTCCTCGCCAGAGGCCTGCTAAAGTACCTGTTTCTGGATCAGAAAATACTGCTGGGCTATTTATAATTCTTGATTGAGAAGGATTATCTACAGGTATTTCAATTACGTCGATACGGAATAGGGCTGTGCGGTCATCGCCAGCTATGTCTTCAATACACCCTTCAAGTTCTTCTTCCTCGCGAATACCTCCAGTCCCTGAGTTATAAACTATAATTTTTCCGTCTTGATCAGGTCCTGAGACTACCGAATGAGTGTGAGAACCCCGACAAGATTGAACAGCACCCACTTGCTTTGGTTTATTCAAATCAGAAATATCAAATATCCTTATTCCTCTAAAACGATCTGGACTAGCGTCGGAGATTACACCTTGCAATCCGCAATCAACTCTACCTCTAGTTTGTTCAACTGAATAAATAAGTAGTTCACCCACAATTGAGACATCACCTTGTCCGCCAGGGCAAATAACTGAAGAGATTAATCTAGGCAAACCTTTTTCATTTATTCTGTATATATTAAAACCGTGATAGCTTCCAGCTACTAAGATATCATCACGAAAAGCCATATCAGTATTGGAAAAACTGAGCATAGGGTAAAGTCTATTCTTAGCATCACCTTCAATTGTCTTAACTTTATCTTCAGCGTCATCCTCATTAGACTCTTCGCTTTTCTTTAGCTTCTTGACACCACCACCCGCTGGATTATTTGGGTCATAGAATCCTATAGGTTTTCGTTGCGCTTCAACTAACTCTAAATTTAGAATTGCTTCTTCCGCGTCATAAAGTCCAGCAGCCAAGCCTGCCCGAGGGTCGTTTGAAAGACTAACTAGTAAAGAATTCATTCTTTCTATCTCTACAGATTGATCATTGACAATATCAGAGATAAATTCATTTAAAACAGGGTCATAAGCAGATCCAGGTTGTTCTTTGAGATCTTCAACCATTTCTAATGCGCCGTCATGATGAGAAATCATTAATTGTAAGAAAAGCCTGTCAAAGTCAGTACTTTTTGATTTAGCAAGTTGATCCATCTCTTCTGGAGAAGCCATTCCTATCATTTTGTGATGAGCATGGTTGTTATGTCCTGCCCCTGGGTTTGGAGCTTTTTCTTCTCTTTCTTTTAACCAGTCCTGCATAAAACTAATTTCATCTTCTTGAGAAACGTCTATCCTTCCCGCGAGATCAAGAATTTCTTGATTATTGGTACTTGGGGCTGCAAGTCTAGACATGATTAGAGCTTGGTGATGATGAATTATCATGCCTTGCATAAACTCTACATCGGCAGCAGTATGCGAAGTGTTCGCAATATCGATTGCAGTTTCAGCATCCACTTCTACAGGAGTGCTTCCAGGAGCTCCAGGTTGGATAATTGGAACTTCAGAAGCGCCTACAGGAGTTAAACTTAGTAAGTTTATAAAACTTAACGCACAAAATATTCTTAAAAGCTTTCTCATAAGTTAACTCTACAATACACTAAAGTTAAAGATAAGAGATTATGGGTAAAATTAATACAGAAAATTGGCTTGAATCACCTAATAACAAGGAAAGTTTTCAAAAGGTTGAATCTTTATTTGAAAGCGTAAGAATAAAAAGAAACTCTCAAGAACCTTCAAGATTATCACAGAACCTTAAATCTTTGGACTCTATTCAAATCCAAGACATGGAAGGACAAAACCAAACGTTTCAAGAAATGCTGACTTCCACCCATACGGATGCTTTTTTAGTATTAAAAGATGGAGAAATCTTATTTGAAGAGTATTTCAATGGGATGAAGCTGGATAGTTTTCATTTAATGAATTCTATTACTAAGTCATTTGTTGGCATGCTAGTTGGAGTTCTGGCTGATAAGGGCATTTTTGACATTACGGAAAAGGTTACTAAATATGTTCCTGAACTTAGCGAAGGTAGTTTTTCTGACACAACCATTCAAAGCGCATTAGATATGACTTCTGCTGTTAAGTTTGAAGAAGATTATGATGATCCTTTATGTGATTTTTGGAAAGAATCCGCGGTGGTTGGATGGCGACCTGATTTAGTTGATGAGAACTCTCCTTCTTCACTCCTAGATTTCGCTATGTCTTTAAAAGATAAGGAACAAGAGGAGGTTGGAGGTTATCACTATCGTTCTGTATTAACGAATGTCATTGCAATGGTTGTAGAACGAGCGACCAATGAAAACCTTAAAGATTTATTAGAGAAGTATATTTGGCAAAAATTAAAAACCGAACAAGATGCAGTAATAGTTGTTGATAAAGAAGGTCTTCCTTTTGCGGGGGCTGGAATGAATGCTTGCGCAAGGGATTTAGCAAGATTTGGTCAAATGATATTGAATGATGGAGCCCATGAAGGTGAACAAATAGTATCCAAAGAGTGGATTGATTCAACAAGGAAAGGAGACGATGGTTATAAAGAGCGTTTTGCAAGATCAGATCACGGAGAGATGCTTCCAGGAGGTCATTACAAAAATTATATGTGGGTAGCTAATCCGGAAGAAATGATGTGTATTGGTATTTATGGCCAGACTATCCATATAAATAGGAATACCGGAGTTGTAATAGTGAAATTTTCTTCATTTCCTGAACCGGCTGAAGAACTTATGTTTGCTAACTCCTTTGTGTTATTAGCCACTGTCTCTAATTCAGTTTAGATTCAAAGATTTTTAGAATATTTAAGGAGTAAAGATTGTCTAGTTCAATAATAATTTACGGTGTCCCTTTTTCTCAACCAGTTAGAGCTGTCTTATGGTTAATGCTATTTAAGCAAATAGATTTTGAGTTATCTCTCGTTAACCCTGGCTCTTCTTCTGAGAAAGGGAGTCGCCATCCTGACTACTTAGCTAAATTCCCAACAGGAACCATACCTAGTCTGGAAGACAAAGAGACAGGTTTTGTTTTATCGGAATCGCACGCAATCATGTGTTATTTGTGTAATAAATACGAATGGACTGATTTATACCCTAGTAATCTTGAAGAAAGAGCTAAAGTGGATTCGTATTTGCATTTACATCACAGGAACGTAAGAGAGGCTTCGATCGGTTTAGTTGCGCCTAAAGTTAGGAAAGATTTAAGTTTTCCAGAAGATTTCCTCAAAATGTCACAGGCAAATATAGAAAAAGCATTTAGAGCTATTGAAGATGGATGGCTTTCTAAGTCACGTTATCTTGTAGGGGAAACTTTAACGATAGCGGATATGGCTGCTTATGTAGAAATAGGCCAATTACAGAGTGTATTTACTAATATTTATGATTTTGAGCCTTTTCCTAACATAAGGAGGTGGTTAAAAGACATGCAGAAGGTTGATCACCATGACGTTATTCACGTTGCTCTTTATGAATTAGGAGATATAAGTAAAGAAGCTCCTGCAATGGAAACAATTATAAGTGCAAACAAGAAAGGAGTTGTTGCGATTCAGGCTCAACTAGCAGATATGGAATGAAGGCACCTATAAATTATAAAAATATCTGTTTAATATTTTTTACGTCTTTTACTTTAACTGTAAATTGCATTTATTCAGATAATAACTATGACATTGTTATAGGAAATGGAAAGATTGTTGATGGCTCTGGAAATCCTTGGTACGAAGCTGATATCGGTATTAAAGGTGATCGTATTGTTCATATTGGTGACTTGAAATCATATGACGCGACTAAATTCATAGATGCTGAGGGCTTTATTGTATCTCCTGGGTTTATCGACCCTCACACTCATGCCATAAGAGGAGTATTCGATGTGCCTAATGTAGAGAGTTCTCTATTGCAGGGGGTGACGACACTTACCGAAGGAAATGACGGAACTTCTCCGTTTCCAATTGATAAACATTTCCAGAAGATAATGGATAAGAAAATAAGTCCTAATTGGGGAGTGTTTGTTGGTCATGGCACAATACGGACCAAGGTAGTTGGCTCTGAAGACCGAGAACCTACTCCAGATGAATTGGATCAAATGAGGAATTTAGTTAGACAGGCTATGGAGCAAGGTGCCTTAGGTCTATCAACTGGGTTATATTACGTGCCCGGGAGCTTCGCTTCTACAAAGGAAGTTATTGAATTATCTAAGGTAGCTTCAGAGCATGGAGGTATTTATATTTCTCATATGCGAGAAGAGGCCTCAAAAATAATTGATTCAGTTAAAGAAACTATTCTCATAGGAGAAAAAGGAGAAATTCCAGTACAAATAACCCATCATAAAGTGATAGGGGCAAAAAATTGGGGATTATCTGTTGAGACTCTAGCTCTTGTTGATGAAGCACGAAGAAGAGGCATAGACATTACTGTAGATCAATATCCGTATACAGCGTCTCAAACTTACCTTAAGGCCCTGGTTCCGCAATGGGCTCAAGAGGGTGGTCGTAAGAATCTGGTGAAGCGACTTAAAGACCCTGAAATTAGAAAACTAATTAAAGATCAAGTAGTTCAGAACATACTTTTTGATCGCGGAGGTGGCAATCCAAAGAACGTATTTATTTCAATTAATGAATGGGATCCATCTATGGCAGGTAAGAATTTAGCAGATCTAGCTATAGAAAAAGGTATGGAGCCTTCACCTGAAAACGCTGCTGAAATTGTTTTTGAGATAATCGAAGGTGGCGGTGCAGGTGCAGTCTTCCACGCTATAAATTCAGATGATGTGGATAGAATTATGCAACACCCAGTAACTGCCATTGGATCAGATGGCCCTGTAGGAAAATTTGGAGTTGGGTCTCCTCATCCCCGTCAATATGGTACTTTCGCTAGGGTATTAGGTCATTATGTTAGAGAGCGAGGAGTGCTGGAATTAGAAGATGCTATTCGTAAAATGACTAGCCTAACCTCTCAAAGGTTAGGTATTCACGACAGAGGTCTCATTGTCGAAGGGTATTTTGCTGATATAGCTGTATTTGATGCTGATGAGATAATAGATAGAGCAACTTTTGAAGATCCTCATCAATACGCTACAGGAATGAAATTTGTATTGGTTAATGGAGAAGTTGTTGTTGAAGATGGACAACATACCGGTAAACGCCCAGGTAGGATAATTTATGGGTCTGGTTATTCTAATTAGGACCAATTGAATGCTAAGATAAGTTTCAGGGGGAACACTTTATGACTTACGCGCCGAATGATAGAAATTTTTATGACGCTGATAGCCATGTTATGGAATTACCTAATTTTATAATTGACTACGCCGATAAAGAATTCAAAGACTTAATACCACCAGTTAATTACAAAGCCAGCCTTGTTACAGATGAAGAGGTTGAAGAGATAATTAATAACGGTGGAAAACACAGTAAACAACACATTGATGCTCAAATTGCTTTAGGAGATAAATTAATTGCTGAATCTAAAGAGATACAAGCGCTCGGGGCATTTGATCGTGATGATAGAAGTATTGCCATGGACATGCTTGGATTTAAAAAACAATTGGTATTTGCTACACACAGTGTAGTTACACCTTTTAGAGACGTTAGAGGCAAGGCCAAGTACGTTGAAAAGCAAGGGGTAAGAATAACTCCTGAGTTGCGTTATGGTGCTACAAGAGCTCATAACAGAGCTATGTCTGATTTCTGCTCTCAAGATTCAAGACTAATGGGAGTGGGTGTGATTCCTCTTCATGAACCTGAATTAGCAATGGTAGAACTAGATTTTGCAATAAAATCAGGTCTAGAAGCTATTTGGATTCCTCATTACGCGTGTGGAGATAGGTCTCCAGGGCATTTAGCTTTAGATCCATTCTGGCAAAAACTTTCTGAAGAAGGTCTGCCTTTCTTAATGCACGTTGGTGGCTCACCTTTGCAATTAGATAAAAGCTGGTCAGACAATGGGAAGCCGCCTAGTAAAGACTGGATGGGAGGCGGAGAGAACGTCAGAGCAAAAGACATGGTGGTTATGCATCAAGGACCTGAAACTTTTGTATCCATGATGGTATTGGATGGTGTCTTTGAGAGACATCCAAAATTAAGAGGGGCAAGCGTTGAGCTAGGAGCTGGATGGGTTCCAGAGATGCTTCAAAGATTAGATTACGTTGTTAAAACGTGGAGTAGGGTGGATAAGAATTTAAGTGAAATCAAAAGAAAACCTTCCGAACAAATATTAGAACAAATGGCTTTCACGCCTTTTCACCATGAAGATGTCGGAATGTTAATGGATGCTTCTCATCCCGAACTCTATCTCTTTTCTAGTGATTACCCTCACGTAGAAGGAACAAGCGACCCAATAGGAAGGTTTGAAAGGTTTATATCAGGTCGCGATGAACATTTAAAAAACCTATTTTATTCTGAAAACTTTTTGAGGCTCTTTCCTAATGCAAGGATTTCATGAGTATGATTTGTTTAGAAACAGAAGTTCCTCAAGAGATCTGTGATATCGACGATGAGTTAAAGGCAATCTATCATAGTAAAGAATGTGTTTGTATCTGGGTTTTTAAAAACAGAGATGATCGAAATAGGTTTATGGATGAAACCGTTGGTATGCTTAAAGATGCAAGAGAAGAACATTTTGCATCCTTTTACTAAGTTATTTATTTAAAAAAAGATGAAAAATACAACTTACGAAGTTAAGAAATCAGAAGTTTTATTAAAGAAAGCAAAAGAAGTAATACCTGGAGGGATATTCGGTCACTATAAATATGCTGTAAGAGATACTGGGCCTAAGTTTTTCTCTCGTGCTGAAGGAGCTTATTTTTGGGATGTTGATGACAACAAATACATAGATCTGATGTGTGCCTATGGACCCTCTATACTAGGCTACAAACATCCAGAGATTGAAGAGGCAGCGAATTCCCAAGACTCTGACGGAAATACAGTTAGTTTAGCCTCTCCAGTCATGGTCGATTTAGCTACCGCTTTAGTAGATATGGTAGATGCAGCAGATTGGGCTCTTTTCGGTAAGAACGGTGGAGACAGCACAAGTCTAGCTGTCATGGTAGCGAGACAAGCAACTGGAAAAGAAAAGATTGTTAAAATTCAAGATGGTTATCATGGAGTATCCCCGTGGATGCAAGGAAAAGGTAGACCGGGAGTAATTGATTCTGATGACAATCAAGTGATAACTGTTGAATGGAATGATCTTGAATCGTTTGAGAAGGTATTGAATGAGAAATCGAATGAAATCGCTTGTTTTATTTCTTCTCCATACGACCACCCTGCCTCTAAAGACAATGCGTTGCCTGAAGACGGTTATTGGCAAGGCGTATCCAATCTGTGTAAGAAACATAATGTTATTTTAATTATTGATGACGTTAGAGCTGGTTTTAGGATTAATCTTTCTGGATCTAATGTAGCTTATGGATTCACACCTGATCTAATATGCTTTGGAAAAGCAATTGCTAATGGACATCCGTTATCTGCGCTTGTTGGCACCAATGAAATGAAGGATGCGGCTGAGAAGGTATATTTCACAGGAACTCAATTTTTTAGCGCTTCACCTATGGCAGCTGCCATTGCAACTCTCAAAGAACTTAAAAAAATAGATGCCGCCAATAAAATGACGGATTATGGGGAACGTTTAAATCAATCTTTAGTAAAAGTAGCTAAGGAAAGTGGATA
>CAJWKH010000026.1 GCA_913042085.1 uncultured Gammaproteobacteria bacterium
CTAAATCGGCAAAACTTTCTGCAAATTGGATCATGGGAGAACTTTCTGCTGAACTTAATAAAGAAAACCTAAATATTCTTAACTCTAAAATTTCTGCAAAACAATTAGGTCAACTTATTAAAAGAATAGAAGATTCAACCATCTCTGGAAAAATAGCCAAAGAAGTCTTCGAAAAGATGTGGTCTAGCGGTAACGAAGTAGATACCATCATTGAAAAAGAAGGGATGCAACAAGTTACCGACTTATCTGAAATTGAGTCAATGGTAAGTAAAGTGATTGATGAAAATCCCGATCAACTAAAACAATACCTTTCTGGGAAAGATAGATTATTTGGATTCTTTGTTGGGCAAGTTATGAAAGAGTCTCAAGGTAAAGCTAACCCTGCTCAGGTAAATGAAATTTTAAAAGAGAAATTAAAAGAATAACCTATCTTGCAGATGCAAGTTAAGCATATTGATAAAGTCTTCAGCAATATCTTTCCTTTCTTTCTTATTTGCTCTAGCGCAGTATTCATATAATCCGTAAAAGGATAATACACACAGGTCAGTTTGCCTGTCTAAAACGGTCTCAATCTTTCCCGGCCAACCTTTTTTGATAATTGTCTTAAAAGTTTTCTTCAAATAAGCCTTCATCCTATTTCTTTCTTCTAAGCATTTAGGTATGTAAAAGGTGGCTGCAAGAACTGCATCTGCATAATCTTCTAAACTCTCAACATACACTCTTATGCTATTCTCAAATAGTGCTTTAGCGTCATTTGCTGTCTTAATTTTAGAGAGTCCTGACTCTAGATATCTCTCTATTCTTCTGTTGTTTCTTAGCTGTTCATTTAAATAAATATCTTCTACCGTTAGAAAAAAAGAAGTGAGCTCTTCTAAGGGCATAGAGAGCTCTTTAGCAACCTCTTCAAGAGATACATTTTCTATGCTTTTGTTGTCTCTCTTAACGGACTCAAAAGTTTTGTTTATTATTTTGACTTTATTTTCTGTTTTCTTATCCATCTTAAAAGAACTTTCTATCTTGTAATTGCAAATTAACCATGTTTCTAAAGTCGCTTAATAATTTTATTCTTTCGGCTTTCTTTATATGTACAACATGATCTATAAAACCGTAAAAAACAATTGTGATTAGCTCAGTCTGCCTTTTTAAAACTTTATCTTCTTTACCGGGCCATCCTTTTTTAATGAGAGAAAAAAACTTCTTCTTTACTTTCTTTTTATTTCTTTCTCTATATTTTATGCAAGCCGGCAGGTAACAAGACATTTCTAGCATTAAATCTGCATCGTCACTAAGTGTTTCTACAAATCTCTCAAAAAAAAATTCGAAAGCCTCTTTATAGTCACCAGGAGTTTTGGCTTTTTCAATACGTTTATCCCAATACCTGTGCAAAGAGTCCCAATCTTTCTTTTGGGCTTTAAGGAAAATATCTTCTGTTGAAGAGTAATAGTTTTTTAACACTTCAAGAGTAACATCTAATTCATTAGCTATTAAAGCAAGATTAATTGCTTCGACTCTCTTATCTTTTCTAAGATTATTTACCGCTCCTTTGACCGCCCTGTCTTTGAGCTTAGCGGGCGAATTAACCATAATTTTTCAAGTTCATAATTTAAGTTATAAACATGGACAGAGTTTCAGCAACGTATGCCGGTTTTTCATGCCCTTCTATTTCCATGACAACTTCAGTTTTCATCAAGTAACGACCATCGCCTTTATCATCCACAGAAACAACCTTGCTATGAGTTCTTACTTTAGAGCCAACATTAACAGGGTTAACAAACCTAACTTTATCCAGTCCATAATTGAAAACATGTTTTAGATTTTCTGGAGCAAGCACAGCTTGTGCTGTTAGATGAGGGATTAAAGATAAAGACAAAAATCCATGAGCAATGGTTGAGCCAAATAAAGGTGTAGCCTTTTCTGAATCCACATGAATAAATTGATGGTCTAAAGTTGCATCAGCAAACTGATCAATTCTATCTTGGTCAACTTGAAACCATTCTGAAGAACCAATCTCTTTGCCTACGTAATCCGCTAATTTTTCTGCTGGGACTAATCCAATCATATTTTTCTCCTATTTATTAATTAGATGGCTCTTGTAATCTTCTCTTAAGCCTGTTTTCAAAAGTTTTCCTGTTGCGGTGTGAGGTAGCTCTTCAACAAATACTATATCATCTGGAAGCCACCATTTAGCAACCTTATCTTCAAGGTATTTATTAATATCTTCTTTAGAAGGGTCTTCATTGTTAGCTTTAACAATAAGAAGTAAAGGTCTTTCATCCCATTTGGCATGCAAAACCCCAATTACGCAGGCTTCTGCAACACCAGGGTGCCCTACTGCAGCATTTTCAAGGTCTATTGAACTTATCCATTCTCCACCTGATTTAATAACATCCTTACTTCTATCAACAATTTCCATATAACCTTCCGGATGAATTTTTGCGACGTCACCGGTATCAAACCATCCATCCTCGTCCTTAGCGCTGTCATTGCTCTTGAAGTATGTATCAACAATGGTCGGTCCTTTTACTAATAACCTTCCAAACGCCACTCCATCCTGTGGTAGTTCATTGCCATCATCATCTGCAATAGTCATATCTACTCCAAAGAAAGCTTTCCCTTGTTTTTGCTGGAGATCGTACCTAGCCTCTATATCCATATCTTCCATTTCTTTAGTTTTAACAGTGGCAGTTCCCAAAGGACTCATTTCTGTCATTCCCCAACCATGCATAAGAAAAACGTCATGTTTTTCTTCAAATTCTTGAATCATCGCTCTAGGCGCTGCAGAGCCTCCAACCAAAGCCGTATCCACACAGTCTAAGGTCTGGTTAGTTTCATTTAAATATTGCAATAATCCTAACCATACAGTTGGAACTCCCATTAATAGGTCGGGTTTCTCAGAATCTATTAATTCGTAAATTGAGGCTCCATCCAAAGCAGGTCCAGGAAAAACTAACTTAGCTCCAAACATGGCTCCTGCGTAAGGTATGCCCCATGCGTTAACATGAAACATGGGTACCACAGGGAGAATTGAAGAAGAGCTGGAAACTTTTGCTACGTTACCAGAACTTACTATCCACGTATGGAGGATTGTTGACCTGTGAGAATATAAAACTCCTTTAGGATTACCCGTTGTTCCTGATGTATAACATAGGCTTGAGGCTGTGTTTTCATCAAATTCAGGCCATTCAAATTCTTCCGATTCTTTTTCTAATAGATCTTCATAACAAATAGCATTTTTTAAGCCTGTATCTGGCATATTCTCTTTGTCAGTTAAGATTATGAACCCTTTAACGTTATCAAAGGTAGACTCTAGCGATTCAACCAATTCTACAAACGATAAATCTATGAATAGATATTGATTCTCTGCGTGATTAATGATGTAAGTTAACTGTTCAGGGAATAATCTAGGGTTGACAGTGTTGACGACACAGCCTATCCCAGAAACTCCAAAATACAATTCGAAATGCCTGAATGTGTTCCAAGCTAGAGTGCCCACAGTGTCACCTTCTTTTAAGCCTAAATTGACTAATGCATTTGCAAGCTTTCTCGATCTCTTAGCTGCATCTGAATAAGTATATCTGTGTATAGGACCTTCAACCGTTCTTGAAACTATTTCAGCATCACTATGATATTTTTCGGCATGTTCAATAACTCCTGAAATAAGAAGTTGATTGTTCATCATATTTCCTAACATATTTTACTCTCCTATTCGTCTAATAATTGCTGAGAAAGCGGTTCAGAATATCTTCGCTTCGTAAACTCTTCAAGCTTCTTTTTATTTTCTTTTTTAAGTCTCTTTTTTAAAAGATGTAAATCTCCAAAAAACCTCCAAAGATGCTGAGACCATTCCAATTGGAGATCACTTTTCCAATCAATACAGAGTTCTTTTTCTGCCTTTTGTAGCCTTTCAATTGTTTTAACGTCTAACTTTCTAGCTGATTTCTTAAATGGGCCATCAAAGTAAGGAAAGACCTTCATAAAAGATCTGGGTATTCCGTAATCTTGCAATACTTCAGAAGTGCTTTTTTTCGATACAAACCTGTCCAAAATAATGCAATCAGTAATTGCCATGCCGGTTGGGTTCACTCCAATTGCTGAAATTGTTTTTTTCGAGACGGATCTGCCGGAATACGAGCCAATAAAGAACTTATTGGAGCAGTAATCGTTTGCATAATAATTATCCCAAATGATGACTGGGTTCTTAAAAATCTTTTTTAATGAAGATATATCAGCATCTTTAATTTGAGGGCTAACGACTTCTCTGCCTGTCCAAAGTAAAGGTATGTTTTTATTAACTTTTGAAGCGAGACTCAGAAGGTAATCATTATTCAATAAATCTCCTTTAGCAAAGCTATTGCAATAGATTGTGGGGCAAAACATTAAAGAAGAACCTTTAAGGGTCTTAAGCAATTTAGAAACTAGTTCGAGGATTTCCGCATGGGAAGAAGCTAAATTTTTATCTTTCTTCTGATCTAAATCGTCAAAAAAAATAGCGAAATGTCTAAAACCTAGCTTCTTAGCTTGATTAATCTTATTTTTAAGATTTTTTATGTCCTTTGTTGAGCCTGCATCCATGCTCATTCCTGGCGATAAAGCAAATACTGGCTTTATTTTATTTTTAATGGAAGACCTTAGAAAGGCCTTCAATTCGTTACTCTGTTTCTTTGGGTATGGTTTCTGCCAATTAAGTCTGTGGTAAGGATCTTCTTTAGGTCCGTAGATATAAAAATCCATTTTTAGATTACCCATATGGTTAACAACCATCTCTCTTTCTTCTTTAGAGAAAAGCCTTCCGTAATAACCTTCAATATAACCTTTTTTCATTCTTAAGCGATTTTTCCAAAAGAAACCCTATCATCTCCATTCAAATCTTGAAACAGTCTTATGCTTGAGTATGAATAATCTTTAAACAGATCAACCACATCTTTTGACTGTTCAGGGGCATGTTCAACTAACAGACAACCACTATCTCTAAGATAACTTTTAGAAGTTTTAATAATATGCCTTATATCCTTTAAACCTCTGTCTTCAGAAATTAAAGCTTCAGTTGGTTCAAACGAAACTCCATCTCCAAGCAGCCTTTTATCATTTCGATCAACGTAAGGTGGGTTAGAAACTATTACGTCAAAGGAGTTACCTTCAAATGCACTTAACCAATTCGCATTAACTAAATGAGCGTTCACTAAATTATTTTTTTTATTCTCTTGAGCAACTTTCAAAGCTTTTAGAGATAAATCAGAACAATATACCTCCCAAGAAGGTCTTTCTGACAACAAAGATAGTCCAATCGCTCCACTTCCTGTACCTAAATCGAGCAGCCTTAGAGGTTTAGAGTCATATAAAGATAATATTTTTTCAACTAGTAATTCAGTCTCAGGTCTTGGAACCAAAACATTTTCATCGATAAAAAGATCAAGGTTCCAAAACCCTTTATTCCCAAATAAATAAGCAAGAGGCTCTCCTAGATTTCTTCTTTCAATAAAATGTGCAATCTTCTTTAATTCATTGTCGTCTAAAGAAGGGTTCTCTCTGTAAAGAGTATTTCTATTAATATCTAAAGTATGCAATACCAGTAACTCTATGTCTTCCTTGGAGCAATATTGGTCTAGGTTCTCTTGTGAGAGCTTATTGATAAGCTCTAGAGAATTCGTTTCACTCATTAATTCTTAGATTCTAAATCAGCTAAAGCTCTGGCTTGGTTTTCCTCCAACAATGAGGAAATCATTTCTTCCATGTCCCCATCTAAGAAAGCAGGCAAATTGTGAACAGACATCTCTATCCGATGATCAGTAATCCTATTTTGTGGAAAATTATAGGTTCTTATTTTTTCAGATCGGTCGCCTGAACCAACCATTACCTTTCTGTTTTCTGCCTGTTCTGAATCTTTCTTTTCTCTTTCCGCATCCAATAACTTAGATTGCAAGAGAGATAGTGCTTTCTCCTTGTTTTTATGCTGTGAACGACCATCTTGGCATTCGACAACAATCCCTGTAGGAATATGGGTTAGCCTAACAGCAGAATCAGTTTTGTTTACGTGCTGCCCACCGGCTCCGGAAGCCCTGAACGTATCCACACGAAGATCGTTTTTATCTATATTTATTTCGTCTATCTCATCCATCTCAGGAAGAACTGCAACAGAGCAAGCTGAGGTATGGACTCTTCCTTGAGATTCCGTAGCAGGAACTCTCTGAACTCTATGAACTCCTGCTTCAAATTTTAACTGCTTATATACGTCATTCCCTTCTATTCTTGTAACTAGTTCTTTGAAACCACCATGATCTCCTTCTCTAATGCTTACAACATCCATATTCCAATTATTTCTTTCAGATAATCTTGAATACATTCTGAACAAATCCCCTGCAAAAAGTGCTGCCTCATCTCCACCAGCGCCTGCTCTGACTTCTAAAAAGACATCTTTTGAGTCATCTGGATCTTTTGGTAGTAACAATCTTTTTATTTCAATTTCTAAGGCTAGAATAGAAGCCATTAGATCTTCAATTTCTACTTCAGCCATCTCCCTTATTTCAGGATCTCCATCCTTAACCAGCTGCTTTGCTTCATCTAAAGAAAATTCACTTCGCTCATAATCTTTAAAAGCTTTAACAATTGGAGAAAGATCAGAGTATTCTTTAGATAGTTTTATGTAATTCTCTTGATTGGAAGTAATGTCAGGCTGACTGAGAAGATTTTCTATCTCAATATACCTTTCTGAAACTTCAGATAATTTAGATAAAATGCTTTCAATCATTCTTTGAAACCTTCAATATTCTATTTAAGTATGGAAAATTATAATAAAAAGAGTTATCAATTAATTTATTTTCTGATAATTAATCTTTTCCTGGCAAGCTGCTCTACTACATCAGGTTTATTAAAACCTTATCAAAAAAATAACATTGACATTGCAGATAATTTCTCAATTGAAGGGAAGTTTAAGCTTTCAATGCCGGATAGCAAGGAAACAGGCTATTTCTTTTTAAAAAAGACAAGAAATTTAATACAAATTAATATTGGTAAGAATTACTTACTACCTGAAGAAGAATTATTATTAGATATTAGAGAGGATCTAGATATTAAGAAATTAATTTCAAAAACGAATCAAAAAAAATTATATCTAGATTTTAATACGATTAACGTGGGCGACTTCATAAAAATAATTGTGGGACATGAAGTAGACCTCTCTTCTTATAATGATTTGGAAGTTTTTAGAGATTTTAATGAAAGAGAAAAGGCTTTACCTACTAAAGTTAGACTTATAACTCCAAATTACGAACTTACTATCTTGAACAAAAAGATTTATGAATAAAATTTCAGTTAAAGCTCCTGCTAAATTAAATCTACATCTTCAGGTTATTGCCAAAAGAAATGATGGATTTCATGATTTAAGAACCCTTTTTACCTTCATTAATCTTTATGATCAATTAGCCTTCGAAGAAAGCGAAGAAGAAATTCAATTAAAAGAATTAGAACCAATAAGTGACAATCTAGTCTTGAAGGCAGTTGATTTATTAAAAAAAAGAACTAATTGCAATAAAGGAGTAAAGATTGCATTGCAAAAACATATTCCTCTTCAGAAGGGTCTTGGAGGTGGAAGTTCAGATGCTGCTGCAACCTTGATAGCTTTAAATAAGTTATGGAATTTAAGGTTAACCCAAACTGAATTGCTAGATATGTCTTTAGAATTAGGGTCTGACGTACCTTTTTTTATCTTTGGTCATAATGCTTGGGCTGAAGGCAGAGGGGAAATACTTTCTAAAGTAGATTTTCATGAAGAATGGCACTTGCTTTACATGCCAGAAACTAAGATAAGCACTAAAAAAGCTTTTGAAAGCCTTCCTTCAAACTTTTCTAAGCCTTATACGTACGAAGAATATTTCTCTAAAGGAGGCTTTAATAGTTTTGAAAAATGGGTTAGAAATTCTTACGAAGAAATTGATGAAATCTTCGTAAAACTAGAAAATATCGGTAAACCGAGGCTTTCAGGAACAGGGTCTTCGGTCTTTGTTTCTTTTAGTAAGCTAGTAGAGGCTGAATCTGCGAAGCAAAAATTTCCTGATTGCATTTTAGTAAAAAGCTTAGAACATTCACCCTTAACGCAAATAATAGAATAAAATACGCGCGTAGAAAATTGGGGTGTAGCCAAGCGGTAAGGCAGCGGCTTTTGATGCCGCCATGCGCTGGTTCGAATCCAGCCACCCCAGCCAAAATTGTAAGGTGAAATAAATGATAAATTCTTCTAGAAACGGCTTAGTCCTCTTCTCTGGAAATGGAAATCCAGATTTATCTAATGGAATAGCAGATCAATTAGGCATGAAATTAGGTAATGCTAAAGTCTCCACATTCAGTGACGGAGAAATAAGCATTAGCATTGAAGAAAACGTAAGAGGTAAAGACGTTTTCTTAATTCAGCCTACGTGTGCTCCTGCAAGCGATAATCTTCTTGAATTAATCATTATGGTTGATGCACTTAGAAGATCTTCAGCTGGAAGAATAACTGCTGTTATACCTTATTATGGTTATGCCCGACAAGATCGTAGGGTTAGATCTGGAAGAGTGCCCATTAGCGCCAAGGTTATGGCAGATATTCTTGAAAGATCAGGTATAGACAGAGTTTTAACCGTAGAGCTTCATTCTGAACAAATTCAAGGCTTCTTTGATATACCTGTAGATAATGTTTACGGAACAAAAGTTATGAGAGACGACATACAAAAACTAAACTCTGATAAGCATTTAGTAGTTTCTCCAGATGTTGGTGGCGTTGTTAGATCAAGGGCATTAGCTAAAGTATTAGGTCTCTCTGATCTTGCAATCATTGATAAAAGAAGAGATGAAGCCAATAAATCTGAAGTAATGAATGTGATTGGAGAAGTAAAAGGTAAGGAATGCATAATCGTTGATGATATAGCTGATACGGCAGGAACTTTATGCAATGCCGCTGAAGCCTTAAAAGAGCAAGGAGCGTTAAAAGTATATGCCTATATCGTGCATCCTGTACTTTCCGGTAATGCAATTGAAAAAATTTCTCAATCAAAGCTTGATCAATTGGTTGTAACAGATACTATACCGCTCTCAGAAGATGCTAAGAAGTGTGAAAAGATAAGGGTCATGACTATGGCGCCAACTTTAGCTGAAGCCATAAGACGAGTTAATAATGAAGAATCTATAAGTGCAATGTTCTTATAGTGGAGAAAGAGAATGTCTGAACAAGTTAATTTAAACGCTGAAAATAGAGAAGTAGAAGGTAAATCTTCAAGTAGGCAGCTAAGAAGAGCAGGATCTGTTCCCGCTGTTATTTATGGAGGTAAAGAAGAGCCACTTAGAATATCTATATTAGAAAAAGATATAGCTAAAGCTTCTGAAGTGCCTGGTTTTACTACGCAAATTCTAAGTATCTCTATCTCAGGTAAAGATCAAAATGTAATTGTTAAAGAAATTCAAAGACACCCAGCAACCCAAAGAGTTTTGCATGCAGACTTAATGAGAGTTGATCCTGATACTAAAATCAGTATTTCTGTTCCAGTTAGATTTATAAACGAAGATTCTTGCGTCGGTGTTAAAATGCATGGCGGAGCTATTTCACACCTTATAAATGATATCGACATAACGTGCCTTGCTTCAAACCTTCCGGAATATCTTGAAGTAGACGTGGAGGCTATGGATATAGGAGATTCTATTTTTCTTTCAGCATTAAATCTTCCTGAAGGAGTAGAGATACCCTCTCTAGCTCTTGGAGAAGATAGAGACCAAGCAGTTGTTTCAGTAGCAGAAGCTAAGATCCTTGAAATTGAACCTGAAGTTGTTGAACCTGAAGAAGGTGAAGAAGGTGAAGAAGGTGCTGAAGGAGAAGAAGGTGCTGAAGGAGAAGCTAGCCCTGAAGACTCTGGAGGAGATTCTAAAGATAAAGAAGAAAATTCTGAGTAAAAATTTTTCTTGTTCCCTCTAAATCGATGAATTCACTTTTATTAGTAGGTCTGGGCAATCCTGGCAAAGAGTATGAAAATACTCGTCATAACGCTGGTTCT
This sequence comes from uncultured Gammaproteobacteria bacterium, assembly GCA_913042085.1. Taxonomy (GTDB): domain Bacteria; phylum Pseudomonadota; class Gammaproteobacteria; order Magnimaribacterales; family Magnimaribacteraceae. Next base: position 10,017 of record CAJWKH010000026.1, read on the forward strand.
GAATTCGTAAAGATGCTTTGTGATAAATATGGAGCATCTCTAGAAAAAGAAAAGTTAGTAAACGGTTGCTATGCAAAATTAAACATAAATGACTGTTCTGTAATCTTATGTATTCCAGGCACATTCATGAATGAAAGCGGACTATCAGTGTCAAAAGCTAAGAAATTCTTTCAAGTGGAAAATCATGAAATATTGATTGTTCATGATGAGTTGGATTTAGAAAATGGCTGCATAAAACTTAAGGACTCTGGTGGTCACGGCGGCCATAATGGTCTTAGGAATATTATTGATCATCTTAACGGAGATTCGTCTTTTAAAAGAATAAGGATAGGTATTGGTCATCCCGGTAAAGAAAAAGATGTTGTCTCTTACGTATTAAATAAAGCTTCTGAGTCAGAAAGAATGAAACTGGAAGATAAAATGAAGAATTCTTTACAATTAATAGAAAGTTTAGTTTTTAATGGATGGGAAAAAACCATAATGGAACTTCACTCCTCTGAGGGTAAGAAAGATGAGTCTTAAATGTGGAATAGTTGGCCTTCCTAACGTGGGTAAATCAACTCTTTTCAATGCATTAACGGCAGCAGGCATAGAAGCTCAAAATTTTCCCTTTTGTACTATTGAACCAAATAAGGGCATAGTCCCTGTTCCAGATCAAAGATTAATAAAAATAGCTGAAATTGTTAATCCTGAAAAAGTTATTCCTACCACAACTGAATTTGTAGATATTGCAGGTTTAGTTAAAGGTGCTTCTGAAGGTGAAGGCTTAGGTAATAAATTCTTATCACATATACGAGAAACTCAGGCAATTATTCATGTAGTTAGATGTTTTGAAAATTCAGATATAACTCATGTCCATGATGAGATTGATCCTGTTGTTGATTTAGAGACAGTAGAAACAGAATTATTACTTGCAGATCTTGAATCACTTCAAAACGCGATTCTAAGACTAGAAAAAGCTTCAAGATCTGGAGATAAAGAAATATTAACTACCAAGCAAAAGTTTGAAGAGTTATCAGCTGACCTTAATAAGGGTGTAATGGGAAGAAATTCTAACGTATTTATTGATAACGAAGATTACTTTAGAGACCTACAATTGATAACAGTTAAACCATGCCTTTATTTAGGTAACGTAGAAGATTTAGATACTGATAACCCTTTACTAGACCAATTAATGAGTTATGCAAAAGATAATGGTTCATCTGTTATACCAATGTGCAACCAATTAGAAGCAGAAGTAGCTGAGCTAGATAAAGATGAGGGTTTAGAATTTCTAAATGAATTAGGAATGGAAGAACCTGGTCTAAACAAGCTTATAAGAGAAAGTTACAAGATGCTTTCTTTATTGACTTATTTTACAGCCGGAGAAAAGGAAGTAAGAGCTTGGACTGTAACAGAAGGATCTACAGCCCCTAAGGCTGCAGGAGCAATACATACTGATTTTGAGAAAGGATTTATAAGAGCAGAAACTACATCTTATTCTGATTTTATTGAATTTAATGGCGAAAGCGGTGCTAAAGAAGCCGGTAAGCTTAGATCTGAAGGAAGCGAATATTTAGTTAAAGATGGGGATATTATGCATTTTAGATTTAATGTGTAATCGCTTCTCGACTTTACGTTCAGTCATCTCTAAAATCCGCATCACGGCTATGTAGCTCAGCTGGTTAGAGCGCAGCATTCATAATGCTGAGGTCGAAAGTTCAAGTCTTTCCATAGCCACCATACTTAAGAAGTAATTTCTTAATTTGTGTCTTTTAATTCGTCTAATCTTTTCTGTAGCTCTTCAATTTCATCGTCTCTCGAATTTGAAGAAGATTTTTCTTCGTCTCTACAATCTAGGGGGTGTGTAACTAGTGCAGGGTACTTATATGCAGCCCCTGTTGCCATGTCAACTCCGCCTCCTATTATTCCGCCAATTAATATATTACCCCAGGCCATATTCTCAACACTTGATGATGAAGAGGTAACATCCTTAATATCGCCCTTCGAGCACTCTACACTTAATTGAGATCTAGATTTGTTAATAGAAACGGTTCCAGGAGTTTCATTTATAAAGTAGGTTCCATCATTATTTGTCAATTTACATTGAGCACCAGGACAATTAGGTGTATCTATTGTAATAATCTGATCTGACCCTTGTGTAATTGAAGCGCAGTTAAATAAAAATAAAGACAGAAATAGTATTAATGATATTTTTTTCATAGTTCTATAGCCCATTATCTAATTTACAAGATTCTATTTCACTTTGGCCCTTGGAAGAATCAACTACTACTGGAAGAATTCTTCCAGTCATTAACCCCATCCTCGTCTGGAGTTGAACATAATATACTTCACCTTGCTTTAAGTTAACTGTAACTACTTTCTCTTGGAGATCAGATTTGACACTTATATTGTAAACTCCTTCAGGTCTGTCTATATAGAAAAAACCTCCTGAAATAGCTCTTCCAACAGTTACTCCACCTACATTGATTGGAGGTCTTATACCGCTTCCAAAACCTGCAGCTTTGTTTCTGTAAAAATATATTCTTCCTTCATTATCTGAGACATTTTTAATAACTACATCTTGATAAAGTTGTCCGGTTGCACAACTTGCAAGTAAAAACAATAACGGAAGTAAAAGTTTTATTTTAATCTTAGTATTCATATAACCACCTTCTCAATTAGATGATCATAAGTCAAATATAAATACAGAATAAAGATTTCTTAGAAAATTATTTCAAAGAACTTTAATACTGCGTTTATATTTATACGGTATACTAATTTCTATGTGGACATTGATATACGGTCTTCTGATACTGGCCTTCTCACTTACGTGTTTATATTATTTAGCGATCTTGTTTCTCTGGCTTAAAGATTTCTTTACAGAAATTTTTGTAGAGAAAGCAGGCATTGAAGAAAGCTCTTCAGAAGAAAATACTTTTAACTAGTTTAAGTTAGAGATACTTCTTAAAGAATAAATGTTGTAGCTCAGCAACAGATCGTCCATACCCTCTTGCTGAATCAAAAGCATGA
>CAJWKH010000027.1 GCA_913042085.1 uncultured Gammaproteobacteria bacterium
AGTGGCCATGATTTAATTTCCATTATATTAGTATACAATTTTGCTTTTGGAGAAAATTGTGAGTGTAACTGTTTCAATAATTATAGGTTCCGAATCAGACTTAGAGCTGGCTAACAAATGTGCCGACACTTTAAACTCTTTGTCTATAACAAATTCAATACAGGTTCTTTCAGCACATAGGACTCCAGGGTTGCTCGAGACCCATGTAAGGGATTGTGAGAGCGGAGGCACAAAAGTATTCATCGCCATGGCAGGTTTGGCAGCACACTTAGCAGGTGCAGTTGCTTCGAAAACAGTTTTGCCTGTAATAGGAGTTCCGGGAGACGGCGGTCCTTTAAGCGGAATGGATGCTTTGCTTTCAACCGTGCAAATGCCTAAAGGCGTCCCGGTGGCAACAGTCGCTATTGGCTCTGCGGGCGCAACTAACTCAGCTTATCTTGCTGCGCAAATCTTAGGAATAGAATCGGAAGAAGTAAGAAACGCTTTAGTTAAGGTTAGAGAAGAGGGCGTAGAAACGATCAAGAAATCCAACCAAAAGCTGGCCGGTTCTTAAATAACAAATGGACTCTCTGGGTTCAGTAGTAAACTCTTTAAAGAAAGGAGAAGTTGTAGCTTACCCCACAGAAGGGGTTTGGGGCTTGGGGTGTGATCCATCTAATGAGGAAGCAATTACAAAGCTGCTTAATTTAAAAGGCAGATCGGAAAGCAAAGGTTTGATTTTAATAGGATCAAACCTTGAACAATTTTCAAAATTTATTGAGGTAGAAAAGTACAAAGACAAACTTCTAGAAAAGTGGCCGGGTCACCACACTTGGTTGGTTCCATCCAAACCTGAGACAAGCAAATTTATCACTGGCAATAACGAAAAGATTGCATTGAGACTTAGCTCTCACAAACATGTTGTTGAGCTGTGTGAAGAATTCAAAGGAGCAATTATTTCTTCTTCAGCCAATAAAGAAAATGACCCCACCCTAGAGTCACCCGATGAAATTAAGGACATTTTTCCTGATATAAAAGTTCTAACAGGTGAGTTAGGCGGGCATAGCCAACCTTCTAAGATTGAAGATCTCCTTACGGGCGAACTGATTAGAGGTTAAAATCATTGTGATGAAGAAATTTGCAGTCATAGGCAGTCCTATAAGTCATTCGCTATCTCCTCAGATACATTCCCTGTTTGCTGAACAGGCTGATATTCAAATTAGCTATGAGGCGATTGAGATTATAGAAAATGATTTTGATTCTAAGGTTAAGCAATTATTTGAGGATGGCTATTCGGGACTTAATGTAACTTTACCCCTAAAAGAAAAGGCCTTTCATTATGCTGATAAAAAATCAGATTGCGCCCTTCTTGCTGAGTCAGTTAATACTCTTTTCCTTGATGATTCCAGGGTGTGTGGTGAGACCACAGATGGCCAAGGTCTTCTGCTCGATTTAGAGTCCAAAGGAATTGAGCTAGAAGGCTCAAATGTTCTTATTTTAGGAGCTGGCGGTTCTGCCAGATCTGTTATACCTAGCTTACTTTCCTGCAATATAAATAGTCTTTCTATAGCAAATAGGACACCGGAGAAAGCCGCTGAGCTGGTAAATATTCATAAACAAAATAACCCTGAGATAAATCAAATAGAAATTGATGAAAAGATAGATACAGAAATAGATTTAGTTGTTAACTCAACTTCAGCCGGTACTTTAGGCGAGGAAATGACGATGCCCGAAGGCATTTTTGGACTTAAAACAAAATCTTACGATTTGTCTTATTCTAAAGATGAAACGCCATTTAATATGATCGCAAAAAGAAGTGGAATTACAGAAGCCTATGACGGTTTAGGTATGTTAGTGAATCAAGCCGCTTTAAGCTTCGAGATTTGGCACAACTTCAAGCCTGATGTTGACGGAATAGAGTTACAGTTAAGAACTTAACTTAGGTCAATTTATTTAAAAAATAAAACGTTATTCTTCTAGGCAATTTTGTTGTACCAGCATTATGAATAGTTTAAAATACAGCCGCTTTCCAGTGCCCCCCCAAAAAAATTAAATAAGGATTTGATGTCTTATATAAAAAAATTAATAACAAAGTTAGTTCTAGCCACGTCTTCAGCACTTTCTTTTGCAATTTATTCTGCGGAAAATTCAGATTACAACATGCCTGTTGGGGTGACAGAAGTAAGCCAAAGTATTTTTGGCCTTCACATGCTTATCTTTTGGGTGTGTGTAGTAATTGGTGTAATTGTATTCTCAATAATGTTTTGGTCCATGTGGAAGTACAGGAAGTCGAAAGGTGCTGTTGCAGCAGATTTCGATGATAACTTTTGGCTAGAAATAGGATGGACCGTTGCCGCTACAGCAGTTTTAATTTGGATGGCAGTTCCTTCTACTCAAGTAATGGTTAAAGCTTATGACGATGCTGAAGGTGAAATTAATATATTGGTAACCGGGCATCAATGGAAGTGGCATTACGAATATATGGAAGACGGGGTTAGTTTTTTTAGCAACCTTTCTACTAGCCAAGAGCAGATAGACAATAAAATTCCTAAAGGAGAATTTTATTTACTTGAAGTAGACGAACCTTTGGTCATACCAATAAATACAAGAGTAAGATTTTTAATAACAGGGAATGACGTTATTCATTCCTGGTGGGTACCGGATTTTGCGGTAAAAATGGATGCAGTGCCTGGCTTTATAAACACCGCATGGACAAACGTACCCGAGACTGGCATCTACAGGGGCGCATGCACAGAACTTTGTGGAATAAAACATGCCTTTATGCCCGTCGTGGTTAGGGCAGTAGAAATGGAAGAATACGATGCTTTTATAGCAGAAAAAACTGTGTTAGCCGAATCAGAGAGGATGCTTACCTCAAAAGAATGGACTAAAGAAGAATTGATGGAAAGGGGCGAAAGCTTTTATGCCACTAATTGTGTGGCTTGCCATCAGGCTAATGGAAAAGGAATACCGCCTGTGTTTCCTGCTTTAGAAGGCAGTGAAGTTGCTTTAAACGATAGCGCGAAACATATAGAAATTTTGATGGAAGGCATTCAAGGCTCAGCCATGCAGGCCTTTGGAGATTCATACAGTGAAGTGGACATTGCTTCAGTTATTACTTACACAAGACAGGCTTGGTCAAATGGTAAAAATGGTGATGGAGTAATAGTTACCCCTAAAGATATTGTTGAGTACAAGAAAAGAATAAATTTATAAGTAAGGATGAGATAAATGAGCACAGTAGTTGAAACGCGCGATCACGACGGACATCATGGGCCTGCAAAAGGGTTCACAAGATGGTTGTTTACTACAAACCATAAAGATATAGGAACCCTTTATTTATGGATGAGTTTTATAATGCTTTTTGTTGGCGGAGCAATGGCGATGGTCATAAGAGCAGAATTGTTTCAACCGGGCTTACAGATTGTACAACCAGAGTTTTTTAACCAAATGACCACTAATCATGGATTAATTATGGTCTTTGGTGTAATCATGCCAGCGTTTGTAGGCTTCGCCAATTGGATGATACCCATGCAAATAGGCGCTCCAGATATGGCGTTGCCTAGGTTGAACAATTTAAGCTTTTGGCTTTTACCGATGGCCTTCGGCATTTTAGTATCTACACTTTTTATGCCAGAGGGAGGACCAAATTTTGGCTGGACATTTTATGCTCCACTGTCCACAACTTACGCACCATCAACTGTTAATTTCTTTATATTCTCAGTACACGTTATGGGCATATCCTCGATTCTTGGGTCGATAAACATAATAACGACAATCCTTAATATGAGAGCGCCTGGGATGACGCTTATGAAAATGCCCCTCTTTGTTTGGGGATGGCTAATAACGGCTTACCTATTGATAGCGGTTATGCCTGTTTTGGCAGGTGTGGTGACAATGATGTTAATGGATATAAATTTTGGTACTAGCTTCTTTAATGCTGCAGGAGGCGGTGACCCAGTTTTATTCCAACACGTTTTTTGGTTCTTTGGTCATCCAGAGGTTTATATTATGATCCTCCCAGCTTTTGGAATTGTTTCACATATAATTGAGACTTTTTCTAGAAAACCAATTTTTGGATATTCTTCAATGGTCTATGCCATGGCATCAATTGCAATTCTATCTTTTGTTGTGTGGGCTCATCACATGTTTACCGTAGGAATGCCTTTAGCAGGAGAGCTGTTCTTTATGTATGCAACTATGTTGATTGCTATACCAACAGGGGTGAAGGTGTTTAATTGGGTTGCCACTATGTTTAGAGGCTCGCTGACCTTCGAAACGCCGATGCTATTTTCTATTGGTTTTGTAACTCTATTTACAATAGGTGGTTTTTCAGGATTAATGCTTGCAATAGTTCCGGCGGACTTCCAATATCACGATACTTATTTTGTGGTTGCTCACTTTCATTACGTCTTGGTCCCGGGGTCGTTATTTGCATTAATGGCCGGAGCTTATTTCTGGCTGCCTAAATGGACTGGAAATATGTATGATGAAACTTTAGGTAAGCTTCATTTTTGGCTCACTTTCATTTCTGTGAATATAACTTTCTTTCCCATGCACTTTGTTGGTTTGGCAGGAATGCCCAGAAGATACCCTGATTACGCTCTTCAATTCGCTGACTTTAATGCGATGATAAGTGTAGGAGCCTTTATGTTTGGAATAACTCAATTGCTGTTTTTGTTCATTGTTATTAAAACAATTAGAGGAGGCAAGAAAGCAACACCAGAAGTGTGGGAAGGAGCAGGAGATTTAGGTTTAGAGTGGACTTTAAGTTCACCTCCTCCACACCACTCCTTTACCGTTCAACCACAAGTTAAATAGAGGTCACATTTGGAGATTAAGAAAACCGTAAAGAACTTACTTGGTATTACGCTGGGTATGTTTGCCTTTGCCTTTGTTCTTGTCCCTTTATACGACGTCTTTTGTGAAATAACAGGATTAAATGGCAAAGTAACCGGCCCTAGTTTTTTAAGTGAAGAGTCTCAAGCCATAACGGAGCAAAGAGAATTGCTCGTGCAGTTTATGACTCATAATAATGAATCAATGCCTTGGGAGTTTGATTCAGAAAGATCTCAGATGAGAGTGATGACCGGAAATCAATACGAGGCCATGTTTGTTTTTCACAATAAAACTAGCAAGCCAATGGTTGGTCAGGTTATTCCAAGTGTGTCACCTGGAAGAGGAGCTGAATATTTTCATAAGACAGAATGTTTCTGTTTCGAACAGCAATTATTGGCTGCAGGTGAAAGGATTGAACTGCCCGTTAAGTTTATTGTCGATCCTGCTCTCCCTAAAGAAATCGGATCTCTAAGTTTAGGTTATACCCTTTTTGATATAACTGACAGAATAGAAATAACTAAAGACTTAGCAAAATTATAGAGAGGAAATAAGAATGTCAGACCAACCGTATTACGTTCCTGAATCAAGTAAATTACCATTCATGATGGCGATTACCATGCTGGTATTTATTATAGGTTCAGCACAGACGGTCATTAATTTAGACAATCCTGACTCTAACGCTTATCTAATACTTGTCGCTTTTTTCATGATGTGGTGGACGGTTATGTTTTTTTGGTTTCGTCAGGTTATTCAAGAGAATCATGCAGGATTAAACAATCCCATGCTGAAAGACTCTTATGTTTTTGGCATGGCCTGGTTTATTTTCTCTGAAGTCATGTTTTTCTTCGCCTTCTTTTTTGCACTGGCCTATATCAGAAATTTTGCTGTTCCTTGGCTAGGCGGGGAAGGCGAAAAAGCTATATCCAATATTTTATGGCCAGGCTTCGAAGCTAGTTGGCCTCTTATGATTACACCTGACCAAGCAATTTTTGAGGGACCTAAAGAGGATATGTCTCTTGGTACAGCCTATTCACATGGAGGTTTGGCTGGAGTTTTAGGCTGGCTGCCTTTGTGGAATACAGTATTTCTATTAACTTCAAGTTTAACTGTTCATATAGCGCACCTCGGTTTAAAGAACGGTAACAGGAATCAGTTTAATATTTGGTTAGGGCTGACCCTTGTGTTGGGCTATATGTTTGTAATTGTCCAAGGGATAGAGTATTACGAAGCTTATTCACACATGGGCTTAACTTTGAATACAGGTATTTATGGAACAACCTTCTTTATGTTAACTGGTTTCCATGGATTCCACGTTTGTTTAGGAGCAATAATACTAACAATAATGCTCTTGAGAAGTTTAAAGGGGCATTTCACTGCCGACGACCATTTTGGTTTCGAGGCTGGCTCGTGGTACTGGCATTTCGTTGATGTGGTTTGGGTGTGCTTAGTTGCTTTCGTTTACGTAATGTAGCTTAGGTGCCCGGTCCAATTTGTCCCGTAAGAAAACCATAAATAAGCGTTATAAAAAGCACTACAGCGATAGAAACCCTTGCACCCAGGCTGTGTACCGTCCTTTTAGTGGAGCCACCGTCTTTTATAAGGTAGAAAGCACCTCTGAAAAGGCTAATCAGCATGGCCACTATTAGAAATAATATAAAATACTTGATCATTTTAAGAGTTAAGAATTATACACTTCGACGTATTTAAATAATATGAGAAACTTCACACCAGGCAGAGCGATGACTATCTTCGTGGTTTTCTTTTTTCCTGTTCTGTTATTTCTGGGCTCATGGCAAATAGTTAGAGGTTTGGATAAGCAGGAAATCTGGAGTTTAAATAATTTAAACAAATCTTTACCTGTAATGACTGAGAGAGAAGCGCTTTCAATGAGTTTTGATGAGGCGGTCTATAGATCAGTATTCCTAGACGGAAAGTTTGGAGAAGAGTCTTACCTTCTTGATAATAGACTGTATAAGCAAGAAGCTGGCTACGAAGTCTTTTCTGTTTTTGAGTCCTTAAACAATAATCGTTATATAGTTAATAGAGGCTGGGTCTCTAAAGATAAATTTGATAATCAGGAAGCTTTAGCTAACTCTAGAATATCTATCGAAGGTATTTACTCTCCCTTTAGAAGGTTTGGTTTGAATTTGTTTGATGAAACCCAAGCATTGGACTGGCCTAAAGTAGTTCAACAGCTCGATTACAAGGAAACAGTTTCAGATTTAGGAAAGGATATAGAAGAAGTCGTTATTCAGCTTTCCGCCGGATCTCCAGGGGCCTACGAACCAATTTGGCTGCCGGCAGAATTCAAACCTGCAAGACACTATGGGTATGCAGTACAGTGGTTTGGGCTGGCTTTAGTTCTTGCTGGGTCTTACATTTATTTTGGTTATAGGAAGGAAAAATGAGTATTAGCAAAAAAAATTACGGAAGATTGATTGCTTCAATTATATTTTTAACACCTATCTTGGTCTTAATGACCAGCTCCGCATTTTATTACGGGGGCTATTCCACAGAAGGCTCTGTGAATAAAGGCACTCTTTTAGAAGAGCCCATCCAATTAAACAACCTGGATTTGAAAGTAGACACCGGGCCGTTGGCTAATGAATTTCCTGGAAAGTGGGCTATCGTTCAATTTGTTAAAGGAGACTGTTTAGAGAATTGTTGGAAAACTCTTTACTCTTCAAGACAAATCAACATAAGGCTGGCCAAAGACAGCTCTAGAATAGTTAGGTATTTAATATCTGTTGGCTCTAATGAATTATCTTCATCTTCTGCAAGTAAAATAGAGAATGAATACCCTTTGCTGAACCTAGGAACAATAAAATTAGACAATACGCCAAGCAAGGTTATAGAAAGACTTAAAGATTCACCGTACTTGCTTATAGATCCTTTGGGTAATGGAATACTTATTTATGACTCCTCCCTCCCAAGCGGGGAACTTTTACAAGACATAAAGAAGCTGTTACAAAACTCTAAAATTGGATAAACATGGAAAGAATTAAGGCGCTCTCTTTCTTATCAGGAATTTTGGGGATAATAGTAGTTGGTTTAGGGGCGTGGACCAGGCTAGCAGACGCCGGTCTGGGTTGTCCCGATTGGCCTGGATGTTATGGGTTTGCAACCATTCCAATGAACCCTGAAGAAATTGAGCTTGCTAATGCAAAATTTCCTGAAACACCATATGAAGTTGCTAAAGCTATTCCAGAAGTAGTACATCGTTATTTTGCAGCTACTTTAGGTTTTTTTATTGTTTGTATTTATGCTTTAACACTAAAGTACAAGGAAGCTACTCCTAATATCAGAAACCTATCTCTATTTTTAGTGATTTGGGTTATCTTGCAGGGAGCTTTTGGTTATTTAACTGTTAGCCTTAAATTACTTCCTCAAATTGTAACAACGCACTTAATGGCAGGTTTCCTTAGTGCAGGGTTGGTGTGGTTGTTGTATTTTAAGAGTAAGGATTCTTCAACATTAGTCCGAGAGCAGTGGAACTTCTTATCACAAACCAAGAACCTGTTAAATGTAGGACTAGTTTTTGTCGCTATTCAGATTTTTTTAGGTGCTTGGACCAGTACCAATTACGCCTCTTATTCCTGCACCGATTTCCCTTTGTGCCAGGGCCAACTTTTACCAGATGCAAACTTTAAAGAAGGCTTTAATTTCTTTCAAAGCATTGGTCCAATCTATCTAGGCGGATTGTTGGATCATGAATCTAGATTGGCTATTCATTTGTCTCACCGGTTTGGCGCGCTGGTAGTGACTTTATATTTATTGTTCCTTTCATATCATTTTATAAGCCAACAAAAGAATAACTTAGCGGCTTGCCTCCTACTTATATTAACTTTGCAGGTTCTTTTGGGTATATCTAATGTAGTTTTTGCGCTTCCTTTATTGGTGGCTGTAGGTCACAATTTAGGTGGGCTATTGCTTATAACCTATTTAGGTGTATTGAGATTTAGAGAATAAATTATGCAACAAGTTATTTCTTCATGGAGAGGATATCTAGAGCTTACTAAGCCAGGGGTGCAGGCATTGCTTTTCGTCTCATGCATAAGCGGAATGCTTATAGCATCTGATTTTAAGCCTCCTGTAGAAGTTTTTATTTTTGGTCTTTTGGGAGTGAGTTTTTTAGCAGCTTCTTCAGCAGTAATAAACCATATATTTGATCAGCAGATAGACGCTAAAATGGAAAGAACTGCTTCTAGGCCGATTGTAGTGGGCGAAATAAGCAACAAACAAGCTACTATATTTTCTATTATTCTCTATACATCGGGTTCTTGGATGCTTCTGTATTTTGCTAATCCCTTAACCTGGGTGTTAACAACTTTAACTTTTATTTTTTACGGTTTTATCTATACAAAATATTTAAAGTTTATGACCAGCCAAAATATAGTCATAGGAGGGTTGGCAGGTGCAATGCCACCACTTCTAGGCTGGACGGCTGTATCAAATACAATAGAGCCAAATGCACTTTTATTAGTATTAATTGTGATGGTTTGGACCCCTCCTCATTTTTGGGCTTTAGCAGTTCATAGAGTTGAAGATTATTCAGAGGCGGCAGTTCCGATGCTTCCTGTGCAAAAGGGAGTCGATTTTACAAAACAGCATATCCTTTTATACACAGTACTATTATTTGTTTGCACAATGCTTCTTTACGCTGTCAGGATGTTTAATGAAATATACTTAGTTTCTGCAGCTATTTTAGGATCCATTTTTCTTTATTACTCCATAAGGCTATATAGAGATTCAACCAACTCATACGCCATGCCTACGTTTGCTTATTCATTAATTTATCTAGCTCTTCTTTTTGCGGCAATGCTTATAGATCATTTTTTGTATTTATGAATAAGGGAATATTTTGGACAGTCCTTAGCTGCCTGGCTTTTATGGCAATTGTATTGTCTTTGTTCATTTCCAGAATGAATACCGCAAGAGAGCTAACCGAACAAGAATACAAAGATTTGGGCGCATACTTTATTGATCCTCCTCGACAATTATCAGACTTTCATTTAATTAGCGACCAAAACATGAACTTTGTTATTGATGACTTCAAAGGAAAATGGAGCATTCTTTTTTTTGGATTTACCTTTTGTCCAGATATTTGCCCCCTTACCATGAAGCAACTTTCTAATGTTAAAGAGGAGCTAAAGGATAAAGCCAATAGAATAAACTTCTATCTAGTTTCAATAGACCCTGACAGGGACAGCCCAGAAAACTTGAGAACGTATCTAGATAATTTTGATGAAGAATTTATAGGGTTAACCGGAGAGATAGACAAGATTTATAAATTTAGTACCCAAGTTAACGCACCTTTTTTCCCCGTGGTAAATAGCAATGAAGAAAATTACACAGTGGATCATTCTGGAAGCTTAGTTCTAATAAACCCAGAAGGTAATTACGCTGGTTTCTTTAGAGCACCTCATGACCAGAACAAAATCATCAAGGCACTTGATTCTCTATTGAATTAATTTAAGATTCTTAGCCGTGAAACCTAAAAGCAGCAAATTTTTATTATTAATTGCCCTGTTATCAATATCAGGTCTTTCTGCTGATCCTATAGTCCACGCATTCGAAAATGATGTTGAATATTCAAGTGTCGAATGCCAATTGTGTCAGAATGAAATAACTGACACTTCTGAAATAGTATTCAACGAAATTGCAGCTTCGTTTAAGTCAGCTGTATTTCTTTTAGAACAATTAAATCAATCTTTCCCTCTAAAGGGATTCCAAACACGAGCACCTCCTTCATTTTAAATTTAAAGCAGTAACTTTTAATTTAAATTTTTAAGGAGGAATCATGAAAGTATTTTTTTATGGGCTGATGGCGATCAGCCTCATATCAGTAAACGTAAATGCAGAAGAGGTTGAAGAGGTAGTCGTAACGGCCTCTTATGTTGATCAAAATATTAGCGAAATAGAAAACCCTTTGCATGTTGTTTCTGGCGAAGATGTTGGAGATGGCTTAACTCAAAGCCTGGGCGAGTCTTTAAATAGCTTGCTGGGTGTTTCATCTACTGATTACGGCCCAGCCGTTGGACAACCAATAATCAGGGGCATGTCAGGCAATAGAGTTAAAACTCTAAATAATGGAATGGTAGTTAGAGACGTTTCCGTCATAGGCGCTGACCATATTAATGACGTTGATCTTAATGACATAAAACAAATTGAAGTAGTAAGAGGACCGTCTTCTCTACTTTATTCAAATGGAACCATAGGGGGGATTGTTAACATAGTAGACAACACCATCCCTAAGGCTGATATAAAGGACTTAAATCTTAAATTAGGATTTGAGAATCAATCTGTAAATGACGGAGATAGTCATAATTTTTCTTTTGCTAATAACTTAGGCGGAATTAATCTAACTTTGGCTTATAAAGATTCTCAATTCGGAAATTTTGATGTTCCACGTGGTGCTATTATTCATTCAGATGAGCATGAAGATGAACATGAAGAAGACATGGGCTTCCTTGCTAATTCTGACTTTGAATCAGAATCTACCAGGATTGGTCTATCAAAAGTATCAGACTGGGGTTACATAGGAGCTTCTTACAGCAACGTAGAAAGCCTTTACGGGATTCCTTTTCATGGAGAAGGGCACGAAGAACATGAAGAAGAACACGATGAAGAAGGACATGACGAAGAAGAGCATGAAGGTGAAAGAATCTTCTCCTCTACTGAGTCAGATGTTTTCAACATTGAGGGCTCATTCGCTGTTGATAAAAAATTTATAAAGACTGCTGATTTCTATTTTAGAGATACTGATTATTCATTAACTGAACAACATGCAGAAGAGGCTCATGAAGATGAGCAAGAAGAAGAGCATGAAGATGAGCACGAAGGTCATTCCGAAGGACCAACTTTATTTAAAAATGATGCCAAAGAGTACGGCTTAACCCTTGATCTGGGCAGTAGGGCATTTTCACAAAAAGTGGCAATTAAATCTTCAGACGAAAAGATGTCTATCATAGGCTCGGAAGCTTTTATGAACCCATCGGATAGTGATGAATTCTCTGTAGGATACTACTTAAGCGCTCCAACAGAATTATTCCACCTAGACTTTGGAATAAGGCACGACAGAGTATCTAGAAATGGCTCAGTGACACACAGAGAAGAGGACCATCATGACGAGGACGAGCATGAAGACGAGCATGAAGAGGCTGAAATCGATTATTTCGATAGGGATATCAATAGCACAAGCTATGCATTTAGTGTTTCAAATGAGTTAAACGATTTTGTCTCAGTAAACTTAGGTTTGTCTTACCTAGAAAGAGCTCCTTCTAGCGTAGAACTCTTTATGAACGGACCACATTTAGCAACTGGTAGATATGAAGTGGGAAATACCAGCCTAGAGTCAGAAGAGGCAAATAACATTGATCTAACCCTGAGTTATGAAAATAATGGCTTCTTTGGCTCCTTAGCCTTCTTCAGAAATAACATCGATAACTATATTTATTTATTAGATGAAACTGAAGAAGAGCACGAAGGGCATGAAGAGCACGAAGAGCATCACGAAGACTTAATTCTATCTAACTATCTGCAAAAAGACGCAGAGATGGATGGCTATGAATTAGAGTTTGGAAGGAATTTTGGATTCTACCAAGGCGAACTATTAGTTTCCTTTGGATTTGATTCAGTGTCTGCTGAGTTTACAGATGGAACCAATATCCCGAGAATTGCTCCACAAAGAAGTATCTATACGTTGGCATACACAGAGGATGATCTAAAGATCCGATTAA
>CAJWKH010000028.1 GCA_913042085.1 uncultured Gammaproteobacteria bacterium
CTAATTTTAAAAAGTTAACTCATGTCAAAGATTACAACACTTAGAGGAATGAATGATCTTCCCCCAGAAGAGGTAAGGGTATGGAATTTTGCTGAAGAAATTATCCAAAAAGTTTTTAATTCTTATGGGTATGAAGAAATAAGATTTCCTATAGTAGAAAAGACTGAGCTATTTACAAGATCTAATGAATCTGCAGATATCGTTACTAAAGAAATGTACACCTTTGAAGATAAAGGAGGAGATAGTATTTCATTGCGACCTGAAGGAACTGCTGGTTGTGTTAGAGCAGCTATAGACAACGACCTTATTAGGGTCGATTCACCAAGACTCTGGTATCAGGGTCCTATGTTTAGGTACGAAAGACCTCAAAAAGGAAGATCTAGACAATTTCAACAATCAAGCGCTGAAGTATTTGGAATTAGATCGGCAGAGATTGATGCTGAATTGATAATCCTTTCTTCAAGGATATGGAAAGAATTAGGGGTTGAGAACGCTCTTAACCTTGAGATAAACAATATAGGGGATGAAAAGACACGTAATTCTTATGCAAAATCTTTACAAAATTATTTTAAGGATTTTAAAAGGGATTTAGATGAAGATTCGATAAGAAAATTAGATGAAAATCCATTAAGAATATTAGATTCTAAGTCTGAATCAGTACAAAATTTATTAAAAGATGCTCCTGATATCTCGGAATATATTTCTAAAGATTCTAAAAAAGAATTTAATGAATTAACTCTCCTGCTTGATTCTGCTGGAATAGAATTTTCCATCAACCAAAGACTCGTAAGAGGATTAGATTACTACAACCAAACAGTTTACGAATGGAAAACTGATCAACTAGGGGCGCAAGATACAGTTTGTGGTGGAGGAAGGTACGATAATTTAGTTGAAGAATTGGGAGGGAAGTCCTGTCCTGCTACAGGATTTTCAATTGGCATGGAAAGGTTAATTTTACTAATGAAAGAAACTCTAGAGTTAAATGCAGTTAATAAAAGTATAGATTTATTTTTTGTTTGCCTATCTAAAGAGAGCATTCAAAAAGCTATAATGTACTCAGAATCTCTGAGAGAAAAGGTTTCTGAAATTGGTATAAGAATTAATATGGGTTTAGAGGGTGTCGGATCTCAGTTTAAGAAAGCTGATAAGTCAGGTGCTATGTTTGCTCTTATTTTGGGCGATGACGAATTAAAGAATAATACCATCTCAATGAAAGACCTGAGATCTAAGTCCGATCAAGAAAATCTTTCGTACAAAGATTTAGAGGAAAGAATTAAGGAAACTTATAAATAGGAATAGAAATGGCTAACTTTTTTTCAGCTTCTCAAGAGGAACAACTAGAAATACTTTTATCCATCTGGCAAAGATTTAGATATGCAATTATTGGCTTTTTTGTCCTCCTTGTTATTTTCATTGTTACAAGAGACTTCATAACCGAATCCAGAAATGAAAGAAATTTAGAGACCTCAATTTTATTTCAACAGTATTTAGAATCAAATGAAGATGCGCCGTCGTCTGGGCAAGAACTTTTAGAAGTATATCCAGAAAGTCTATATTCAGATTTTGTAAGATTAAATCAAGCTAAAAAAGAATTTTCGAAAGGTGAAACAAAAAAGGCCATAGATCTATTAAAACTAGTAATTGATAGACACTCTGATTCATCAAAAGAATTTAATCCTTTGGTTGCAGCTGCCAAGACGAGACTGTGTAGGATTTATATTTCTCAAAAAGATTATCAAAAAGTATTAGATGAGCTTTCTTATTCTGATGAATTAACAGCATCATTAATAGAATTAAAAGGAGATGCTGAGCGCCATCTAGGTTTATATGGATTAGCCAGAGTTAGTTACATGAGGGCTTTACAGAATTCTCCAAGCCAAACCAGCAGAACTTTGATTAATATGAAAATCTCTGATTTAGAAGGAGAGAAAATTGAATAAATTTAAATTACTCCCATTATTACTTTTTATGATATTCCTTAATGGATGCTCTGCTTTTGGATGGTTAAAGTTTTGGGATAGCGAAGAGGAAGAAGAAGGACCGGCTGAGCTTTTTGCCTTCAACGAATCAGTTGAAATTCTTACAGATTGGGCAGAATCTTTCGGCAATGATAATAATTTTGGAAGGTTAATTCCTTCTGTTTATGAAGGAAAAATCTATTTTATAAACTCTGAGGGTTATTTAGCTTCGTTAAACCAGGAATCAGGTATAGTTGAATGGTCTAAAAGTACTAACGACATTGTGTCAGGCGGTATTGACGTAAATTTTAAAACTATTACTTACGGTACTCTGGATGGTGATTTAGTTGCTCTAGACTATAGAGATGGAAAAGAGCTTTGGAGATCTCGAACTTCTAGCGAAATTCTTACCCCTCCAACAACGGATGGGAATATGCTCATTGCCCAAACTGGGGATGGAAGAATTGCTGGTTATGACTTTAAAACAGGTGAATTACAATGGTTTCACCAAACGACTCTTCCTAGATTAACTTTAAGAGGCACTTCAAGACCATATATTGATCAGGGATTTATATTTACTGGATTTGCGAATGGAAAAATTGCCATGATTTATCCTGACTCCGGAGCTGTTAGATTTGAAATACCTGTAACAATTAACGAAGGAAAGTCGGAATTAGAAAGAATTATAGATGTTGACGGAAAATCCTTGGTAGCAAATGATCTTGTAATAGCAGCTTCTTATCAAGGAAATATAATAGCTATAAACTTAAGAGAAGGAAGACCAGCTTGGCAAGAAGACGCATCAACCATAAAAGACTTAACTTCGAATGGTAATAGAGTAATGGTAGTTAATGAAAAGGATACAGTGAAAGCCTTTGGAATGGCTACGGGTGCAATCCTTTGGGAACAAAATGATCTAAAACTAAGAAAGCTTACATCCCCAGTCTCTATTAATAATTATGTAGCAGTGGGTGATTTTGAAGGGTATGTCCATCTTTTGGACACAAAAAATGGTGATTTCCTAGGAAGAAAGAAAATTTCTAGAAAACCAATCCTTGAATTAACTTCAGAAAGGAATTTTCTTCTAGCCGTAGATGAGTCAGGGAAGCTTTTTAAACTTTCATTAAATTAAAAAAACAATACAAGCTATTGTTTCAAATCCATGTCTTCAGTAATTGCAATTGTAGGTCGACCTAACGTAGGCAAGTCCACTTTATTTAATATATTGACGGGCTCAAGGTCAGCGATAGTTGCAGATTTTTCTGGTTTAACGCGTGATCGTAAGTACGGAAATGTTAAAGACTCATCTTTAGTTTTAATTGATACCGGCGGGATAAGTATGGAAGACAGTGACATGTCTGAAGCTATTAAGAAACAAACTGAGAATGCTATAGAAGAAGCCGATAGTATTTTCTTTATCGTTGATGCCATAGAAGGTCTTTTGCCTTTAGATGAAGTTATTGCTGATTTGCTAAGGAAGCAAAATAAAAGAATAACTCTCATAATAAACAAAGTTGATAATAATAAGATTGAGAGTTATTCCGCAGAATTCGATAAACTAGGATTTACTGAATCTATAAAAGTTTCTGCAGCACACAATATTGGTCTTTCTGACATTAGAACAACGTTAAATGATTTAGAAGATTCTGAAGAAGTTATTGAATCCCCTGTCTCTACAGATTCATTAAAGATTTCAATAATTGGAAGGCCTAACGCAGGAAAATCTACTCTAGTTAATCAATTACTAGGCGAAGAAAGAGTGCTGGTTTCACCTGAATCAGGAACAACCAGAGATTCAATAGAGGTACCGTTTAAGTCCAATTCAAAAGAAATCACTTTAATTGACACTGCTGGAATGAGAAGAAAGAGATCGATTAAAGAAGAAACTGAGAAGTTTTCTGTTTCAAAATCAGTTGAATCTATAAAAAAAGCTAATGTAGTAATTTTATTACTTGATTCATCTGAAAATATTGTTGATCAAGATATACATTTACTCGGTCTTACTTTGACTATAGGAAGGCCAGTAGTAATAGCTGCTAACAAATTAGATATTTTAAGCGAAGAAAGAAAGATTGAACTTGAAAATAACATCAATAGAAAGATTAGATTTGCACAATACCTAGAACCTCATTTTATTTCAGCTAAAAAAGGAACTGGCGTAAAGAAACTTTTAAGAAAAGCTGAGAAAGCTTACTACACAAGCATCAAAGAGCTGGACACTTCTGTTTTAAATAAGGTCCTTAAAGAAGCAGTATTTAATCAACAGCCTTCTATGTCTGGAAGGTTTAGGCCGAAACTCAGATACGCCCATGCCGGTGGCAAGAATCCCCCTAAAATTGTTATACATGGAAATAATCTAAAAGAATTGAAAGATTCCTATACTAAATATTTAGAAAATTTCTTTAGAAATAAATTAAGCTTAGGAGAGACTCCTCTTGCAATTCTATATAAAGAACAATCTAACCCATTTAAAAATAAACCCAATAAGTTAACCGATAGACAAATAAAAAAGAGAAAAAGAATAGTTAAGAGAAGGAAAAAATAAAACCATGATTAATTGGTATCTAAAATTTCTGTTAATCTGTAGCTTGATCTTGTTACTTAATCCATTAAACGCAGAAATATTGAATAACAAAGTTCCTACACCAAAGAAAGTTCCAGTTACTTTTGAAGCTCACGGAGTAACGAGAGTAGATAACTATTATTGGATGAGAGATGACACTAGAGAAGATAAAGAAATAATCTCCCATTTAGAATCTGAGAATAAATATCTTGAAGGTTGGTTTGATTCTGGTGAAGACCTAAGAGATAAACTATTTGAAGAAATTACTGATAGGATTCCAAAAAAAGAAGATTCAGTCCCCATTAGACTTAAATCCTATGAATATTTTAGAAGATATGAGCCAGGAAATGAGCATGGCATTTATATTAGAAGAAAGAATAAGAATGCCAAAGAATTCGTTCTAATTGATGTCAATGAATTGGCCAAAAGTAGTGAATTTTACCAATTAGCTAATTGGAGTATTTCTCCTAAAGAAGACTTGATGGCTTATGCAGAAGATACAACCGGCAGGCGCGAGTACAACATTAAATTTAAGAATCTTAATACCGGTCAAACATACAACAATAGTTTATCTAATAGTTCAGGTGACATGGCCTGGTCCTCTGACGGAAGATATTTGTTTTACGTATTAAGAGATCAAGAAACTCTTCTGCCTTTTAAGCTTTTTCGGCATGAAATAGGGTCCTCCCAATCGGAAGATATGCTGGTCTATGAAGAAAAAGACCCTACGTTCTATCTTTCAGTAGGAAATTCCAGATCAATGCAATTTATTGAGATAAATATTTCTTCTACTACAAGTTCTGAAGTTAGATTAATTAATTCAGATTCTCCAGAAGAGCCACCTTATATCTTCTTAAAAAGAGAGTCAGATCATCTTTATTCAATAGAACATGATCCAGAAGATAATCGTTTTTTAATTGAAACGAATTGGCTAGCAAAAAACTTTAGATTGATGGCTATTGATTTAAAAAAATCTGCAGACAAGAGTGAATGGAACGAATTAATTCCTCATAGAGAAGATATTCTTTTGCAATCTGCCTTAGCATTTCCTAATCATTTGGTTGTTATGGAAAGAGAAAATGGATTAAGACAATTAAAAATTATCACTAAGAAAGATAACACTGAAAGAAGTATTAATTTTAACGATCCTGCTTATAGCGCTTACTTGGCAGCAAACCCCGAGTATTATTCTGATAAGTTTTATTTCGGTTATTCAAGTCTAAGAACCCCAGATAGTTTATTTTCTTCAAAACTTTCAACAGGGAGAAAGAGACTACTTAAGCAAGCGGAAGTTAAAGGATCATTTTCGAAAAGCGATTATAAGGTTGAAAGAAAATTTATTGAAGGAAGAGACGGAACTTTAATTCCAGTTTCTTTGGTTTATAAAAGAACTACATTTAAAAAGAACAACAACCCTCTATTTGTTTATGGTTATGGTTCATATGGGAACTCAATTGATGCTGGTTTTAGCTCCACTAGACTATCTCTATTAGATAGGGGCTATATTTTTGCTATTGCCCATATAAGAGGTGGACAAGAGTTAGGAAGATCTTGGTATGAAGATGGAAAGATTTTTAATAAATTAAACACTTTCTACGATTTTATAGACGTTACCAAGGGCTTACTAAAGGAAGGCTTTGGACAAAAGGGTAGAGTTTTTGCTGGTGGCGGAAGCGCAGGAGGCCTTCTAATGGGCGCTGTCGTTAATATGGAACCAACCTTATATAAAGGTATCATCTCAAATGTTCCTTTTGTTGATGTAATCACCACTATGTCAGACCCTTCAATTCCTTTAACCACTGGTGAATATAGCGAATGGGGCAATCCTGAAAACAAAGACGAGTTTGAATACATGATGAGGTATTCTCCCTACGATAATATCGAGAATCTAGAATATCCAAGTATTTTAGTCACAGCAGGATTGTGGGATTCACAGGTTCAATATTACGAGCCAGCGAAGTACGTGGCTAAATTAAGAGACTACAACACCAGTAAGAACCCCATATTATTTAAAGTCAACATGAGTGCGGGCCATGGTGGTGTTAGCGGTAGGTTTGAGAGTCTTAAAGAAGTTGCAATGGAATATGCTTTTTTAATAAGAGTGGATAATAAGTTATGAATTTAAAAAGCACGGAAGCTCTTAAAGAAGACTCTAAGATTTTATATAGCTTAATGCTGATAATAATTTTTGTCAGTATGGGTCAGTCAGTCTATTGGCAAACCATGCCTATAATTGGTAGAGAATTTGGTTTCTCTGAGATGGAAATTAATACAGTTGTTTCTATTTCAGCTGCTATGTTTATTATCTTCACTCCCTTTTGGGGAAGACTTAGTGACAGGATAGGAAGAAAGTCAGTTTTACTTGTTGGCCTAACAGGTTATGTTTTATCTAATATAATCTTTTTATATTCCGCTTCTATAGGCCTCTTAGGTTATGTTTCAGGATTTTTCCTTCTATTCATACTCTTAGTTTCTAGAATTATAAATTCAGCTGTTGGGGCTGCCTCACGTCCTGCAACCGGAGCTTATGTAGCCGACGTCACTTCTTTGGAAGAAAGGTCCTCAGGCATGGGAAAATTTGGGGCAGCTAATAACATAGGAACAATTTTAGGACCTGTATTGGTAGGCTCAATAATAGGAATTAATATCTTCAATTCTAAGATAGATGGGTTTGCTTTATTAACTCCTTTGATCGTAATGTCATTTTTAATGATAGTTGCTATTTTCTTTGTTTTATTATTTTTACCTAATAAGAAAAGCGCTGATTCAGATGAAATGAGTTCAGAAAGACCTGCGCTTGATAAGAATTTAAAATTGCTTATTTCCATAGGGGTAATAGTTTTTACCTCATTTGCAATCGTGCAATCTGTTACTGCTTACTATGTTCAAGACAGATTCTCTTTAACTTTAGATGAGACAGCCAGATCAACAGCTCTACTTCTAGGAACCATGGCGTTGATGGCCATCGTTTCTCAATTAACCTTAGTTCAAAGGTTTAAAGGCCCCCCTTTAGAATTGATAAAGTATTCAATTCCTTTGTTTGTTCTTAGTAGCCTTATTATTGTTTTTTCTCCTTCCTATACTTACATCTACTTTGGAATGGCCATTATGGGATTGGCCATGGGGCTTGCTTCACCTGGGTACACAGCTGCAGCTTCCTTGAATGCAGATCCTAATAATCAAGGAGCAGCAGTGGGATTGGCAATGGTAGCTCCTGGTCTAGGTTTTACTTTAGGACCTTTCTTGAGTGGCTTACTCTATTCTATTTCAATCAATTTGCCTTTCTTATTTATCTTACCTTTATTTTTAGTTATTTTATTTATCTTGCCTAAGCTCAATTCCATCACTACAAGTTAAAAGGTATTGGTATTTGATGATCTCAGAAACTATAATGAGAGTGCTTTAAACGCGCTCACGAAAGCAATTTCTACAAAAAAAGTGATAGAAAAAGATAACCGACCAGTAAATTTAAATTTACTTACGATAAATCTCCCAATTATTGGGCTTTCTTCTATTTTGCACAGAATCTCAGGGTTGGCCGTCTTCATTTGCTTTCCATTGTTGGTTTGGCTGTTAAGTATTTCTTTAGAATCTGAAAAAAGATTCTCTGATTTACAGAATTCATTTCAAGAAATGGTTTTGTTTAAGCTGGTTATTTTTCTTATTTTTGTAGGCTTTATTTATCATTTGTTGGCAGGTGTAAAAAAACTCTTAAGTGAAGTGTTTGGATTTGGAGAGACCTTAAAATCTGGAAGTTTACTTAGTTGGACAGTTTTTGGTCTTACATTTGTTATGTCTTTTATGGTTTTATTTAAAATATTCAATTTATAAGAAGTTTTAATCTAGATGAGTAAATTAGGTTCAGGAACAAAAGACTTTATAATAATTAGAGTCTGTGCTGTTCTTATTTTGCTATATTCAATTTACTTAGCAGCATTCTTTATTTCGAGTAATGGAGTTAATTTCAAAGTGTGGTCTTCTTTTTTTCAAAGCCCCTTAAATAAAATTTTAACCTCTGCTTTTTTCTTGGCCTTTGCAATACATACTTGGCGAGGCACCTGGGCTATTGCTTCTGATTATTTAACTCCTAAGTTCTTTGGAAATTTTGGTAAATACGCTTATTTAACTTTTAGACTATTTGTTGCTGCAGTAATTGCTTTCGTCTTAACTTGGTCCTTTTTTATAATTTGGTAAACACATGCTAGTAAATGAAATAATAAATGCTAAAGACCTCCCGGTTATGGAGTTTGATGGGATCATTGTCGGTGGAGGTGGAGCTGGAATGAGAGCTTCTCTTCAACTAGCTGAATCAGGCTTAAACACAGCTGTTATATCTAAAGTATTCCCTACAAGGTCTCACACTGTCTCTGCTCAAGGAGGCATTACTTGTGCCATTCAAAGTGATGATCCTGATGACGATTGGAGATGGCACATGTTTGATACCGTAAAAGGCTCTGACTACATTGGAGACCAAGAAGCTATCGAGTACATGTGCAGTGAAGGCCCGAAAGCTGTATTTGAACTTGAGCATATGGGCTTACCGTTTTCCAGAACAGAAGAGGGAAGAATTTACCAAAGACCATTTGGAGGGCAATCAAAGGATTACGGAAAAGGAGGTCAAGCAACAAGAACTTGTGCCGCTGCTGATAGAACTGGACATAGCTTACTTCACACTCTTTATCAGGCTAATTTAAAGGCAGGAACTAATTTTCTAAATGAATGGTTCGCCGTTGATATGGTATTAAATACAGACGGTGCCGTTGTTGGGGTCATAGCCTTTAAGATAGAAACTGGAGAGATTTATTACATTAAATCAAAAGCTACGGTTTTAGCTACTGGAGGAGCCGGAAGAATCTATGCATCAACAACTAACGCGCTCATTAATTCAGGTGATGGTATAGGCATGGCTTTAAGGGCAGGCATGCCAGTTCAAGATATTGAGATGTGGCAATTCCATCCAACTGGTATTCATGGCGCAGGAACTCTAGTTACAGAAGGTTGCCGAGGAGAGGGTGGATATTTATTAAATAAAGATGGCGAGAGGTTTATGGAGAGGTATGCTCCTAATTCAAAAGACTTAGCGAGTAGGGATGTTGTGGCTAGATCAATGGCATTAGAAATCCTTGAAGGAAGAGGCTGCGGTCCGAATGCAGATCATATCTTCTTGAGATTAGATCATTTGGGTCCTGAAGTAGTACATAAAAGACTCCCTGGCATAACTGAATTATCTAAAACATTTGCTGGCGTTGATCCTGCTGTGCAACCCATTCCAGTCGTACCTACCTGTCATTACATGATGGGAGGTATTCCAACTAACATCAATGGACAAGTTATTACTGTAAAAGAAGGTAAGGATGAAGTTATAGAAGGCCTGTATGCGGCCGGCGAAGTGGCGTGTGTATCGGTTCACGGTGGCAATAGATTGGGAGGTAATTCCTTATTAGATTTAGTTGTATTTGGAAGAGCGGCAGGTATTTATATAGAAGAATCCATGAAACAGGGCGTAGATCTAAAAGAAGCTTCTCATGACGACATAGATAAAGCTTTAGAAAGACTTAATAAACTTAATGCTTCTTCTGAAGGAGAACAAGTAACTGCTTTAAAAGAAAGAATGCAACAAAACATGCAGAATAATTTTGGAGTATTTAGAACAAAAGATTTGATGGAAAAAGGAATACAAGATTTATCTAAAGTAAGAGGAGAAGTAGAAAATATGCATCTGAAGGATAAATCAGCAACCTTTAATACAGCCAGGATAGAGGCATTAGAAATGCAAAACTTATTTGAAGTGGCTGAGGCTACGGCAATAACTGCAAATACTAGAAAAGAAAGCAGAGGTGCTCATTCACGAGATGATTATCCTAATAGGGATGATGATAATTGGTTAAAGCACTCAATTTACTTCTCTGAAACTAAAGAAGTAAGCAAAAGGGATGTTAATTACAGACCTAAAACTGTGCAAGCGTTCCAACCAACGGTTAGGAGTTATTAATGAGCCAAGTCATTCCAGTTGAACAGCTAAAATCACTAACGATGAGCATTTATCGCTACGACCCATCCGTCGATGAGAAGCCATACATGCAAGATATCGTAATAGAGGTGCCAACTGATAAAGATATTATGGTTTTAGATGCACTACATTTAGCCAAAGATCAGGAGCCTTCTTTGTCTTATAGAAGATCTTGCAGAGAAGGTGTATGCGGTTCTGATGGAATGAATATAAATGGAAAGAATGGCTTAGCTTGTGTGACGCCTCTGTCAGAAGTTGTCAAAAGAAACAAGCTTACTATAAGACCTATGCCTGGTTTGCCTGTTGTAAGAGACTTGATTGTGGATATGAAACAATTCTTCGATCAACTAGAAAAGGTAAAACCTTACCTAATAACTAATAGCGATAACCCTGAAATTGAGAGAACACAAAGCCCGGAAGAAAGAGAGGAATTGGATGGTCTTTATGAGTGCATATTATGTGGATGCTGTTCAACTTCTTGCCCTTCTTTTTGGTGGAATCCTGATAAATTTTTAGGCCCTGCTGCTTTGCTTCAATCTTGGCGTTTCATAGCTGATTCTAGAGATGAGGCTACTGAAGAAAGATTAGATGCTCTAGAAGACTCATTTAGTCTTTACAGGTGTCATGGCATCATGAATTGCGTTTCTGTTTGCCCTAAGGGATTAAATCCTACAGAAGCTATTTCAAATATTAGAAATAAACTTATCAACAGAGAAAAGTAATAATATACAGATAGATCATTTCAAGTATTTATCTTATTCTTGAATTCCGTAATATAGGCTTCTTAATTTAGGATAAATTATATGAATCTTCATGAATACCAAGCAAAACAATTATTCAGAGATTACGGTATAGCTGTTTCAGAAGGGATAGCTGTTTCATCTGCCGATGACGCTGAGAAGGCAGCTCTTGCTTTAGGTGTTTCAAAATGGGTTGTTAAAGCTCAAGTTCATGCCGGAGGCAGAGGGAAGGCAGGCGGAGTAGAGGTAGTTGATCAAATTGAGCAAGTAAGAGATTTTGCAAATAAATGGATTGGAACTAACTTAGTCACTTTTCAAACTGATGAAAAAGGCCAGCCTGTAAATCAGGTCTTAGTTGAAACTTGTACCGATATAGACAATGAACTCTATCTGGGAGCCGTTATTGATAGAGCTTCTCAAAGGCTTGTTGTAATGGCTTCTACTGAAGGTGGAGTGAATATTGAGGAAGTAGCTGAAGAGACACCAGAAAAAATATTTAAAGTAGAAGTAGATCCTATTGAAGGAACTAATGACAGGGATGCTGATAAATTGTCTGAACTTTTAGATCTTAATGAATCTCAAAGTTCACAATTTAGAAGTATTTACAAAGGAATGGTTAAACTCTTTTTAGAAAAAGATCTAGCTTTATTAGAAGTTAATCCTCTGGTAATTACCAGTTCTGGCGACTTGCTTTGCTTAGACGCCAAAATAAATATAGATTCTAATGCTCTTTACAGGCAAGAAGCTCTCAATGAAATGCGTGATGCTTCTCAAGAAGATGAAAGGGAATCAAAAGCCGCTGAATGGGATCTAAGTTACGTTGCTCTCGATGGAAATATTGGGTGCATGGTGAATGGTGCTGGTTTAGCCATGGGTACTATGGATATTATCAAGCTACATGGAGGAGAACCTGCTAATTTTCTAGATGTGGGCGGGACAGCTGATGCAAAAAGAGTTGCGGAAGCTTTTAAAATTAT
>CAJWKH010000029.1 GCA_913042085.1 uncultured Gammaproteobacteria bacterium
TTGCTTCGAGCCCTCAATCAGGCTAGATAACATCTCGTTCTTTAATTCTTCCGATCCACCCATTTGGATGGCGCCTCCGCCAAGCACAATATTTGCAAGGAATGGTTCTAATACAAGACCCTTTCCAAATTGTTCCATTATGACAAGAGTATCTATTTGGTTGCCGCCAAAGCCTCCAACTTCTTCAGTAAAGGGAAGTCCTAACCAGCCTAGTTCAGCCATAGAATTCCAGTAATCTTTACTGTAACCAGGGTCTTGGGAGCTTAGTTCAACCCTTTTAGGGAGGTCATAATTCTCTTGCACAAAACGCTCAACGCTTTGTTGAATCATTTTTTGTTCTTCTGATAATTCAAAATTCATTTCTTAGACCCCTTAGTCAGCCCTAATACTTTTTTAGCAATCACATCTTTTTGAACTTCACTAGCCCCTCCGTAGATTGTGAAATATCTGCTGTTTAAATAACCTCCAGTGCCTCCTTTGGCAAAAGGGTAGCCAACTCCTCCTTCACCCCACGCAGGAGAATAAATACCGCTAGCTTCTACAGTAAGTTTCTGGATCTTTTGTTTTATTTCAGTTCCTTTTAATTTAAGGATTGAAGATTCAGGACCTAGTTCATCTCCTGCTGCAGCATTCGCTAAGCTCCTAAGTTCAGTATATTCAGTGGCCATTAAATCGATCTCTAACTCAGCTACTTTGGATTTATAACTTGAATCATCCATTAAAGTTCCATTACCTCTTGGAACTGAACGAGCATTTTCTTTGAGTTGTTCAACTTCCACTAAAGATTTTGAAAGACCGGCAAGTCCAGTTCTTTCATGCTCCAATAAGCCTTTTGCGTATGTCCAACCTTTTCCTTCTTCTCCGATTCTGTTTTCAACAGGAACTTTTACGTCCGTAAAGTGGACGGTGTTCACAGTATGGGAGCCACCTAAAGTGATGATAGGCTTTACTTCTATGCCTTCTTGTTTCATTGGGAATAAGAGAAAAGTAATACCTTGTTGTTTGATACCGGAATCATCTGTTCTTGTTAAACAAAAGATCCAATCAGCTACATGGGCTAAAGTTGTCCACATTTTTGAGCCATTAACTGTGTAGTATGTGCCATCTTCTGAAAGCACAGCTTTTGTTTTTAAGTTTGCTAAATCAGATCCTGCTCCTGGTTCCGAATACCCCTGACACCAGTTAACCTTTCTATCTCTAATATCTGGCATAAATCTTTCTTGTTGCTCCTCTGAGCCGTAAGACATTAGTATTGGGGCCAACATTCCTAGACCGAAAGGCAGGTCAAAAGGAATTGTGGCTCTAGCAGTTTCTTGTTCCCAAATATAATGTTGAGTAGGGGTCCAGCCAGGACCACCAAATTTAGCAGGCCATTTAGGAACATCCCAACCACCTTTTTCTCTGGCTTTTTTAAACCAACCTAAGCGCCAAGAGAAGTAGTCTTCTCCGTCTTTCATTTTATTTTCGTCAAAGAAAGCTTTGACTTCATCTCTAAAAGCTAGGTCTTCTGAGCTGAGTTCTATATCCATAATTATCTATTTATCTTTATTGTATAAGGAGTTTGAATATTAATTGCTTTTAAAGATTAAAGCTATGTGAAAAAAAGGGAAATATCTAGTTCTTTCATCTATATAAATTTTTTCTGATATAGTCTTGTTATGGATTCTTTGATGTTAGTAGCTTTAGTTTCTTTAGTTTTATTTCTGTTCATATATAAGCAGGTATTAGATCTAAAAAAAGAATTACAAAAGGAAAAAAATAATATTAAAGAGTTGGAAGAGAAGCTTGTTGCTTTAATAGACAAAGATTATGGCTTCTCAGAAGACCGATATTAGTTAAAGATACAGGGAAGTTAGGTTTGTTAAAATTAGCCTTTTTAAGAAGGAAGGGATATTTATAAATTAGTTTTAGATAAGAGGTAATTATGAAACCAGTATGTTTAGTATTAGGAGCGGGAGCAGGAATAGGCGGAACCGTTGCAGCAAAATTTGCCAGCGAAGGATACCACTCTTATTTATGCAGAAGATCAGATCAAGAAGGATTAGATAAATTAATAAAAGGAATTGAAGATGCTGGGGGATCTGCTTCAGGATCTTTGTTGAATGCAATAGAGGAAGATGTTTTAGAAAAATTAATTAGTAAAGTAGAATCAGATGTAGGCCCCATAGAAGTTCTGGTTTATAACTTAGGTGCTCAGACTGGCATGAAACTCCTTAGTCAGACTACCCATAAAGAATTTGAATGGGGATGGAGAATGGCTAGTTTCGGACTTTTCAGGGTTGCTAAGGTTTTATGCCCGATAATGGCCGAAAGAGGAAAAGGCACCTTTTTAGTTACTTCTGCAACAGCAGCCATGAGAGGAAACGCAACACAGCATTCTCATGCAGCTGCTATGGGAGCAAGAAGAATGTTATGCCAGTCATTGAATGCTGAATTTGCTTCTAAAGGAATACATATTGCTCATATAGTTGTAGATGGTGCAGTAGATGCTCCAGATACTTTAGGCAAAATGCTTGGACCTGAAATGTATCAACAATTAAGAGAAACTAAAGGTATGGAGCATGATGGTCTATTGCTTCCTAAAGAAATAGCTGAAACCTATTTTCATCTAGCTCAACAACATCGATCTGCGTGGACTCATGAGATAGATTTAAGAGCCTTCTCGGACCTGGCTTGGTGGAACCATGCCAGTACTCTTGCTATTCTTGAAGACTAAGCCCTAAATCTACTTATTTGGATATCTTCTTCCCCTAAGTCTGTGTAGTTATCATCAACTCTGCCTTGAATGTATTCTTTCCAAGTAAAAGGTACGTACTTAGGGTCTTTATCTAAAATTTGTTCTAATGGTTGGATTACAGCATCTCTTTTGGGGTTATAAAAATACGGAGTGCTATATCTAGCTTTCTTAGTTCTTTTAGTCACTCTATGAATTGCAGCTACATACTTATCGTTGGTCCATACCTGCATAGCATCACCTAAATTCACTACTATCGTATCGGCTTCAGGTTCTATATCAACCCACCCGAATTCTTTCGATTTAGTTTGCAAACCACCCGTCATATCTTGAAGTAAAAGAGTAAGTATTCCTGGATCAGTATGATGGTGTAAGGCCATGTCTCCTAAATTAGTAATTTTATTTCTAGTGCTCTTCTCCAAAGGATCATCTACTGGATAGAAGTTTAATCTAGCATTACTAGTTGAACCTTCTCCATTAGGAAGCTTAGAACTTTTTGAATTTAGATTTAAGAAAATAAGTTGTAGCGTTTCTTCAGCTACCTGAGATGCTTTTGAAAAGAAGATTTCCATTGTGGATCTAAACTCATTATTTTCTGGCCATTGATTTAAGTCTTCCCCACTTAATTTGGGATACATGAAATCAAAAACTTCCTTTAAATCTCTTTTTTGTTTGGTTAACTCTCTGTCGTAATAACCAAGGGGTATGCTCTCGGTCCTTATAATTTTTAATTTTTCTTCTCTTGGTTGATTAAAAAACCATTCAGACATTTGCCACATATCATCTATTTCTTTTTGCATGCCATGATTTTTCAATAGAAAAAAACCATGATCCCTACAAGACAAATCTAAAAGCTTCAGCTGCGAGGAGTCACCTCCGGCTTTTTGTAAATCTATTGTAGGTACATTAGCTTGATTCATGATTTGTAGCTCTATCAGAAAAATTAATAACACTTTCGAATGAATGCATAGCATTTAGAACATCCAAGTCTTGGCGCTGACCTCCAATAATTTGGATTGCAACAGGAACATTAGAGGTAGAACTAACGCCCACAGGAATAGTCCCTGCCGGATTACGAGTCATATTAATTCCCATTGTAAAGTCTACCCATGAAGGAGTTTCCTCACCGTTAACAGTTCCGTCTCCTTCTATTTTAGGCGCTTGACCACATGTTCCTGGTGTGATGATCAAAGGAGATTCTTTAAAGGACTCTTCCAACTGTAAACCAAACTTATGACAAGCATCTATTGAAGAAGCGTAAGACGCTCCATCCATTTTCATGCCCATTTCTATAAACATTCTTAGAAGAGGGTCAATTTTTTCATATTCATCTGTGCCTACAAGGTGCTGTTGTCTTCTCGCACAAGCACACGCCCAAAAAACCATCCAAGCATCTACAGGATTTTCGTCCCAGATTTTGTCTTTTTCAATAATAGTTACCCCAGCATCTTCTAGTGATTTGACTGCTTTTTCACAGGTTTCTAGCACTTCTTTATCTACCGTAGAAAATCCCATGGTAGGTGACCATATAGCAGTTTTTGGTAAATCCCCGCTTAACTGATTCGACCAGTTAGGGTTGCCTCCTTCAAGGGAAAAAATATCTGTTGGATCTGCTCCTACAGAAGCATCTAAGGCAAGTGCTGTGTCTGCAGTAGTATTAGCCATAGGCCCTTTTACAGTCAATAAACCTGATCCTGGTGGCTTAGGGCCTCCGTTAGGAATTCTTCCTTGCGAAGTTTTAATCCCGCTTAAGCCGCCTAATACAGAAGGAATCCTTATAGACCCACCTCCATCAGAACCAGTGCCTAGAGGAATCATTCCGGAACATAGGGCAGCCGAGGTTCCTCCAGAAGATCCGCCCGGAGAATATTCAAGATTCCAAGGGTTTTTTGTGGGCCCAAAAGGAACATTATCTGTTTTACCTTTATGTCCAAATTCAGGCGTATTTGTTTTGCCTAAAATAATACATCCTTGATCTCTTAGTCTTTTTACTAGGATAGAATCTTCTTCAGCTGGATTATCATTGACGTGTAGTTCTGAGCCGTAAGTTGTCACAAAGCCTTTTGCATCTTCAAGGTCTTTAACTCCTATAGGAATACCAGCTAATAAGCCTACATCTTCTCCATCAGATATTTTTTTATCTAATGATTCGGCTTGTTTAATAGCGTCTTCATCGTTCAAAGCACAAAATGCATTTATTGCGGTATCATATTTTTTGATATTGCTTAGAGCAGATTCGGTAAGTTCTTTTGCTGAAATTTCTTTATTTTTAACCCTTTTTACAAGCTCTGAAATTGAATGATCTCTAAAGTCCATGTCTTTCCCCGTTTTTTCTTATATTATCATTGTTTGATTGAAGGTCACTATTAGTTAGGAAATATTATGGATTTTGAACATACGAAAAAGACTAAGGATTTAATGGCACTAGTTTCAGATTTTATAAATACAAATATAAAGCCGTCTGAAAAAAGGTATACAGAGGAAATGGAAGCTTTTAGGGCTGAGGGTGATCCATGGCGTGTCCCTGAGGTACTTTATGAATTAAAAGAAAAGGCCAAAGACGCAGGTCTTTGGAATTTTTCTTTAACGGGGGACCTTGGATACGGTCTAACTAATTTAGAGTTTGCGCCTCTTGCAGAGATGATGGGAGTTGGCTGGACCTCTGAAGTATTTAATTCTTCTGCTCCTGATGCAGGCAACATGGAGGTATTAGATAAATATGGAACCGAACAACAAAAAGAGAAATGGCTAAAGCCCTTATTAGAAGGAACTATGAGATCCGCATTTGCGATGACGGAACCTAATGTAGCATCTTCAGATGCAACCAACATATCAAGCACTATTGTTGCCGAAGGGGATGAGTATGTTATTAATGGAGAAAAATGGTGGACTTCTGGTTACGGAAGACCCGACTGTGGTTTTATGATCTTTATGGGAGTTTCAAATCCGGATGCACCTAAGCATCAAAGGCAATCTCAGATTATAGTTCCTAGAGATACCAAGGGAATAAAACTTAAAAGAATGTTAACCGTTTATGGTGCTGATCATGCACCAAGCGGACATGCGCATTTAATATTTGAGAATGTTCGTGTACCGAAAGAGAATATGATTTTAGGTGAGGGAAGGGGTTTTGAAATAGCTCAAGGGCGTCTAGGGCCTGGCAGGATACATCATTGTATGAAGATTATAGGGGCAGCCGAGACAGCTCTTAAGCTGTTGTGTGAGAGAGCATCAACAAGGGTAGCTTTTGGTAAGGCTATAGCTGAATTAGGTGGCAACTACGACGTTATAGCGAAGTGTAGGATTGAAATTGAGATGTGCAGACTTTTAACTTTGAAAGCTGCTTATATGATGGATACTCAAGGAAATAAAAAAGCAAAAAGTGAAATAGCTCAACCTAAGGTTGAAGTGCCTACTATGGCAGTAAGAATTATTGAAAGAGCTGTACAAATACATGGAGGAGCGGGTGTTTCTCAGGACACTCCTTTAGCAGGACTTTATAGTTCTATAAGGTACTTAAGGATTGGTGATGGTCCTGACGAAGTTCATCTTAGAACTATTGCTAAGGAGGAATTAGCTAAATATAGTAACTAGAATATTAGTTAAAATCTTTTGAAAGAGATTCAGCAGTTTCTTTCAAAATTTCTTTTGCACGGAAATTATATTTTGGATGATCTATTCCAGCGTAAAATATTTTTTTTTGCTTAAAATCTTCTATCATACTCTTTGAGAATTCAAATCTTAAGAAATGTACCGCAGAGGTTTTTTCTTCATTTGATCTTTCCAAGTCTTCGTCAGCAATGGCAAAGACCTTTTCATTCTCTCCGAGCTGAATCCAAACTCTGCCTTCAACTAAATGCATTTCTTTAAGTCTTTTCTTTCTCTCTTCTTCATCAGTAAATTCAATTAGCATGGTTGCTTTAAGGTTACTTCCATCAGGGATTAGTGGGTTATAAGCAGAAAGCTCTTCTTCTATTTCATTGAATTCAAATATTTTTTCTATTCTTAGCATTTCTTGAATCTGGTATTTGATAGTGTCTTTATTTTCAAACAGAAGAGACACATTCTCACCAATTTTTACAATCCTATTTTTCTTAAATTCAATTATGGTTGCTCTGAGCTCCTCTCTTTTAGTGCTGTATTCTTCTAAAGACAACAAGTCTTCTTTCCTTAGAATCGTCATGATATCTATTTTAACCCGTAAGCCCTTTTAATTAAGGAAATAGGGTGAGCTGTGTCTGGATTATTTTTTGAAACATGTTTTATTTGTTTAGCTGCGAGGGGACAATCACTGGTTAAATGATCTGGCTCAGAATCGTCAATTTTTTTAGCAACTGGTTTAGCAATCTTTACTGAATTACGATGAGTTTCTTTTTTAACGGCGTAAGTACCATCATGTCCAGAACACCTTTCAATAGTTTGAACTTCTGTTTCTGGAATCATTTCTAATAATTCTTTGGTTTTTGGGCCTATGTTCTGGACTCTTTGGTGGCAAGCTACTTGATAAGCAATATTACCTAACGAGGTCTTAAAATTTTTATTCATTAACCCTTCAGATTCTCGGTAAGATAAATATTCAAAGGGATCAAATATATGGGTCTTAATTTCTTGCAGATCTTTATTAGCTTCAAACAACAGAGGTAACTCTTGCTTAAACATCAACACACAAGAAGGAACTAAAGAGATAATGTCGTAACCTTTTCTTATTTCTTCAAGCAATAGAGGAGCGTTTTGTTTCATAGAGCTTTCAACAGACTCAAGATCACCTAAATCTAGCTTGGGCATACCACAGCACTTATCTCCTATCATTACTTTTGCTTCTACATCGTTGTGTTCTAGTACTTTCAACAGATCATTTACTAGAGTAGTTTCATTATTCCTACAGTAGCATCCAGTAAAAATAGCTACTTTTCCAGAAGTAACTCCAGCTTCCTTTGCGTCTTTTATTTCTTTAGGAATATATTCTTGGACTGTCTTTTCAAATTTAGGCCAAGGCGCTTCTGAGTGAATCCCCGTAACACTGGATAATAACTTTTTTGCTGGAGCACTGTTTAAAATTCCTTCGTAAGTTATGTCAATCAGAGGTAGTTTTACAATTTTTCCTAAGCTATCAGTAGATGTTAAAAGATTGTCCCTAGTTCGTTTTAAAATATTCTTGTTTTTTTCTTTATAAGCTATGGATTTACCTCTAAGCATTAAGTGAGGAAAGTCAATTGCCCATGGGTGAGGAGGAACGTAAGGACATTTAGTTTGGTAGCACAAATCGCACATAAAACATTCATCCACAACTTTTTGAAAATCTTCTTTATTTACACCATCTAGTTCAAATGTCTCTGATTCATCAATCAGGTCAAATAAAGTAGGGAATGATTCGCATAGGCTTACGCAACGCCTACATGTATGACAAACGTCATATACCCTTTCTGACTCTTCTAAGAATTTTTCTTTATCAAGGAAAGATTCTTCTTTCCATTTAACGGGGTTCCTGGTTGGCGCTTCTAGTCCACCTTCTTTATCTGAGAATAAATCTGACATGAATTAACTCAATAGGTGGGCAGGACCCACCTTTATTAGAGTCATTAGAATTTAAGCTAGCTCTTCAAGAGCTTTTGAAAACCTATTAGCGTGAGATCTCTCAGCTTTAGCTAATGTCTCAAACCAATCAGCGATCTCATTAAATCCTTCTTCTCTAGCAGTTTTTGCCATTCCAGGATACATATCTGAATATTCATGAGTTTCGCCCGCTACAGAGGCCTCTAGATTCTGTTTCGTTTCGCCTATTGGTAGACCTGTCGCTGGGTCTCCAGTTTCTTCTAGATATTCTAGATGACCATGTGCATGACCAGTCTCTCCTTCAGCAGTTGAACGGAAAACTGCAGCAACATCATTATGACCTTCTACATCTGCCTTCGCTGCGAAATAAAGATACCTTCTATTAGCTTGAGATTCTCCAGCAAAAGCATCTTTTAGATTCTGTTCGGTGCCTGTTCCTTTTAGACCTGACATTGTTTTCTCCCTTTATAAAAAATATCTATTTTAGAATAAATTTTTTCTAATTTTGTTTATGAAATCCATTATTACTTTGATAACAATTCTCATTAAAAAATGTAAGCAAAATATTTATGTGATGCATGATATTAGTTATTTATATATTTGTATAATCATTTATTAAAATTATAATAATAGAAAAAATCTATAATGAATTTAAAAGATCTTAAATACTTCTCTAGTTTAGCTAAGCATAAAAATTTTAGTAAAGCAGCAGAAGAATGTTTCGTTACACAGCCCACACTCAGTAACCAAATTAATAAGTTAGAGCAAGAATTAGGGCTTATTCTTTTTGAAAGAACAAACAGAAGGGTGTCCATTACAGAAGAAGGAAAATTAATCCTGGAAGCAGCGCAAAAAACTCTAGACCATGTCTCAGAAATAAAAAAACTTGCCCATAAGTTTAAGGAACCTCTAATGGGAAAGTTAACATTGGGAGCAATTCACACTCTTAGTCCATACCTTCTACCGATAATATTATTGCCCCTGAAAGAGGCTTTTCCTGAACTGGACTTAATTCTTGTAGAGGCTACTACTTCAGAATTAATTGAAGACCTAAAAGGTGGAAAAATTGATGCAGCTTTATTGGCAACACCAATAAGAAGTGAAAAGAGCTTGAAGGAGCTAAAATTGTTTAAAGAACCATTTTGGTTGGCTCATCCAACCAACCATAAAATTTATAACGTCGATAATATAACTGTCAAACATCTACAAAAATTAGATTTGCTTTTACTTCCAGAAGAACATTGCTTATCAGATCAAGTTAAATCTGTATGTGGTTTAAAAAATCTGGAAACAGAGGGACCTATGCAATGGTTACATGCAGGAAGCTTAGAAACAATTCTGCAGTTCGTTGCAATGGGGCAAGGGTCTACACTTGTTCCAGCATTGGCAGTATATGAAGGGCGTATCAATACTCAGGGAATGATGGTCAGAAAACTTGATATCGACCAAGCCTATAGAAATATCTCGATTTCATTTAGAAAGGATTATTCTAAAGAATCTGATCTCAAAGTTTTAAGTAAATTTATACAAGATAATCTTCCTAATATCGTAGAACCTATCTAAATCTGCTTGAAGATTTCCTTATCCACGCTATGATTATTGGATAAGTGTAAAGGGGAGGCTTGGCCTGAGAATTAAACTCTTTGAACCTGATCCATACAATGATGGCGGAGGAATTACATGACATCACATAAATTTAAATATTTTATTTTTTTAAATATTCTTTTCTTTCGATCTTTTTCTTACTCAGAAATAGTAGATGAAATTATCGTTAATGGGGATTGGAAAGAAATTGAAGAAACTAAAAAAAATTCTAGCTTGATTATTCTTAGAGAAGAGCAAATTGAAAAAAAACAATATAAGCATTTTGAAGATCTCTCTTATTCAGTTCCAAATTTAAACTTTGCAGCTAGTGATTCTAGACCAAGGTATTTCCAAATTAGAGGTATAGGTGAGAGGTCTGGGTATGAAGGAACTCCAACCTCCTCAGTAGGCTTTCTCATAGATGATATTGATTTTTCAGGTCAAGGTGGAATTGCCTCTTCATATGATGTTAAGCAAATTGAAGTTTATCGAGGCCCTCAAGGCTCAAGAATGGGTGCCAATGCAATTGCGGGCATGGTCTACGTAAAGACAAATGATCCTGTTGATAGTCTTTTTACAAAATTGGATCTTACCCTGGGTGATTATGGAAGGAGGGATATAGGTGCAGTAATCAGTGCCCCAATAACGCCTGATTTAAAATATAGGCTCAGTTTAAAGAAAGAATATTTTGATGGGTTTAGAAAAAATATTTTCTTGAAAAGATCTGATACATCAAGAAAAGATGAAAGATCCTATAGATTTAAGTTGAATTGGAACTTGAGCGATACATCATCCATTGACATGGTTTATTTTAATCATGACTTTCATGATCCAGCTGATATATGGACTATTGATGGTTCTCTGAATACTCTTTCAGATAGACCCGGCATGGATTCTCAAGACTCAAGCGCAATAGGTTTGAATTATAGTCTTAAAACCTTAGTGAATAAGTTGAATTTTTTATATTCAAAGACCGATACAGATGTAGTCCTTAGTTACGATGCTGATTGGGGTAATGCTCTATCTCATGACCCTTATATTTACGATTATTTTTCAGAAACTTTTAGAAAAAGAGAGACTTCAAATCTTGAAATCCGTTTGTTGTCTGATGGCATTAATGCTGGATCTAGAAATTTTGATTGGATAATTGGCTTTTCCATTTTTGAAATAGATGAATCAAACAATAAATTTGATGATGGAGCATATGGAGACCCTTTTGATGGTTATGAAACTTTTTTTAGTGAATCATTTTTTTTAAGTAATTTCTCTTCCAAAAGTAAGTCTTTATTTGGAAATATAGATTATTTTCTCAAAAAAACTCTTAAATTATCTTTCGGCATGAGGTGGGAAGACTGGGAAGCAAATTATAATGATTCTAATAATGAATCATTTAATCCAACTGATAGTATGAATGGCGGTAAGTTATCAATAATAAAAACGCCAACCGAGGGCCTGACTTTCTTTATTAGTGCTGCCAAAGGATATAAGCAAGGAGGCTTTAATTTAGGAACAGGATTAAGCAATTCCAGTTTTAGCAATAACATCGATTATGGCCCTGAATCTCTTATAAGTTATGAGATTGGGTTCAATAATTTCTTCACCTCTATGTACGCTTATGTAGATTTTTCTGTTTTCTTCTCCGACAGGAAAGATCAACAAGTTTTTATTTCAACTCAAGTAGATCCTCAAGACCCTAATACCTTTTTGTATTTAACCAGAAATGCTGCGGAGGGAGATAATTACGGAGCGGAATTAAGTATCAAAAAGGAACTATCAGATACGTTTAATATCTTTTTAGATCTTGGCTTACTAAAGACGAAGATTAAGAGCTATGCATCTAGACCAGACCTTGAGGGAAGAGAGCAGGCACATGCTCCAAGTTATAGCTTTTCAACTGGTTTAAGTTGGAGGATATCTCAACAATTAGAATTCATGTTGGACGTCACTGGAAAAAGTGATTTTTACTACTCGGATTCTCACAACAATACATCTGATGACTATCTATTAACTAACTTAAATCTTATATACTCAAGAGATAGGGTTAAATATAATTTCTGGATTAGAAATTTATTTGAAGAGTATTACTCTTTAAGGGGGTTTTATTTTGGAAATGAACCTCCAAATTTCGAAGATACTTTGTACGAAAGACATGGTGACCCAAGAAATTTAGGCCTATCTATTCAATATG
>CAJWKH010000030.1 GCA_913042085.1 uncultured Gammaproteobacteria bacterium
AGAAATTTGGCACTGAAGGAAGAGATGACATTGATCGAAAGTCAAAAGAAGAATTCTCTTCTGCGGTTAATAAACAAACAGGAAGAGTTTCTAAAAGGCTCGTAAATGAAACTTCATTTATTTCAACTGAACAAAAAAAGTCCTGGAATGATCAAGGTTTTATTCTTCTTAAAGGTTTTTGCTCTGAAAAATTTTGCGATGATTTAAATCAAGAAGTCATTGAAATCATACATTCTATTATTAAAGAAGAAGATGGATTTAGTCATGCTTATGCTGGAAATGGTCACTTGGCTATAAGAGAAATGAAACCCAACAAAGGTGCAATAAATATAGAAGATGAAATTTCGAAATTATTCAGAATTCATTCAACTGGTATATTTAAAGACTTCATTTTTAGGCAAGACTTGTTAGATATATTGGAAGATTTATTAGGAAGTGACATTGATTGTTTTTTAAGTCAGTTTATATTCAAGAATCCTGGTGCATGGGGCCAACCTTGGCATCAAGACTCCTCTTATTTTCCCTTTGATAAAGAACCTCAAGTAGGGGTTTGGATAGCTACTAGCAAAGCTACTTTAGAAAATGGCTGCCTCGTGGTACTTCCTAAATCTCATCTAGAGCCACTTCATGAACATTTACCTGATGAGAGGAAAAATTCTAACTATGGTTATACTGAAATTAAAGACCATGATTTTTCTAAAGAAATCCCAATGCTTCTAGATAAAGGTGACGTGTTGATATTTCATAGCTTCTTAATGCACAAATCGTATGACAATAAATCTTCAGAAAGAAGAACTGCTA
The DNA here is from genome assembly GCA_913042085.1 of uncultured Gammaproteobacteria bacterium. GTDB lineage: Bacteria > Pseudomonadota > Gammaproteobacteria > Magnimaribacterales > Magnimaribacteraceae. The sequence goes on from CAJWKH010000030.1 coordinate 802, forward strand.
TGGTCTATCATTTTGCTGAAACAGGCACACATTTTGGTGAAGTAGATAGTCCAACCAATGAATGGATTTCTGTTAGAGGCAAAGGCCTAATTCATGAGTAAAATTCTAAAAGTATTTGGCTACCTACTTCTGTTTATATTTTTAATTATTGGATATGTTCTAATCTTTTCATCAGGGTTGGTTGGCAAGTTGCCTCAAGACTATGAAGTGATTGAATCGCCTCGACCTCAAATAAAAGATTCTGAAAATATTAATCAAATCTTCTTTGGAGATTTACACGTACATACAACTTTCTCACAAGATGCCTTCTTATTTAGCCTTCCTGTAGTTCAGGGTGAAGGTGCGCATCCTCCGGCAGATGCTTGTAATTTTGCAAGATTCTGTTCTTCTCTCGATTTCTTTTCTATTACAGATCATGCTGAAGGACTTACTAAGCAGATGTGGGAAGATACAATAAAATCCATCAAAAATTGTGACGTTGTATCTAATGATGACCAAAAAGATCTTATAGCTTTCGCAGGGTGGGAATGGACGCAGATGGCTTCAACTCCTGAAACACACTATGGGCATAAGAATGTTATTCTGAGAGACTTAGATAACTTACCAGAAAGACCAATAGGTGCAGGTTTAACTGGGTTGGATTTAATGATAAAACATAATGCAGCACCCCTTCTCCCTTTAATAATTGATTTCCCACCAGAACAGATAGACTTAGATTTTTTAAAGTATAGAAGCACGACTTACTCAGAACCATTTTGTGCTGATCTTAAAGATGAAAAAGATATTAATTGCAAAGAAAAAGCAGAAAATCCAAAACAACTGTTCAAGCAACTCGATAAACTAAATCTAGAAGCTTTGGTTATACCTCACGGAACTACATGGGGTATTCACTCACCTGCGGATTCTAACTTAAGTCTTCAATTATTGGATGACCAACATGATCCTGAAAAGCAGAGGTTAATAGAAGTATATTCTGGCCACGGTAATTCAGAAATTTTTAAGGATTTTAAGCACGCCAAGAAGATTAGCGATGGTTCGTATATATGTCCGGATCCAAATGATGATTTTGAACCTTGTTGTTGGAGAGCTGGAGAAATTGTTAAGCAAAGATGTGAAAACGAAAATGAAGAATCTTGCTTAGCTGAAGTTGAAAAAGTAAAAAAAGACTTTGCTAACAACGTTTCTGGACTTTTAAGATTTGGGTTAGTTGAAGACACTTCTCCAGAAGATTGGATGCAATGTGGTCAACTTAAGAATGAATTCTTACCAGCATATACTTACAGACCCGGAATGAGTGCTCAAGCAGCTCTTGCTTCTAAAATAGAAGAAAAAGGTGTATTTAATTCTTTCAAATTAGGTCTTATCGGCTCAACAGACAATCATAAAGCTAGAGCTGGTTCAGGCTATAAAGAATTTGCGAGGAAAGCAATGGGAGATTCTTGGGGAGCAAAAGATAATTTAACTTGGCTATTACCTCCAGAAAGAGGGGCTTCATTCTATTCAACTGGAGGTTTAGTAGCCGTTCATGCACCGAAGCTTGAAAGGAATGCAATATACAATTCTCTTTATCAGAGGGAGGTGTATGCCACTTCAGGAGAACGCATATTGCTTTGGTTTAACTTACTGGATAGCGAAAATGGAATAACTCCAATGGGAAGAGAAAGAAATATATCTCAGAAGCCTCAATTTGAAGTTACAGCAATCGGTTCCTTTAAGCAAAAGCCAGGTTGTCCTGAGTATGTTCACACAGCTATGAGCGCCGAAGAAATCTCAAGATTATGCTTGAATGAATGTTATAACCCGAGTAACGAAAGAAATAAGATTGATAGAATTGAGATAGTTAAAATCACTCCAACTACTGAGCTAGATTCTATTTCTAACAATATACAAGACCCTTGGAAAGTATTTACTTGCAATGACAAAGGAGAAGGTTGTTCTGCTAATTTCTTTGATGATGAATATGTTTTAAATAATAAGAGCTCTTTGTACTACGCTAGAGCCATACAAGAACCAACTAATATGGTTGGAGGCGACCCTTTAAGGTGTGAACTTAATGAATCAGGTGAATGTATTAAAATCAGACCTTGCTATTCCAGCGGTCCTGATTTTGACCCAAATGATGATTGCTTAGCGCCTGTTGGGGAAAGGGCTTGGTCTTCTCCTATTTTCCTAACTCATCCAATGTCTATGTATTAATGTTATGATGCGCTTCGTGAAGCAAGAAAAACTACATGGATTTTAGCGGTAGTCATATTCTTTCCATAGATCAATTCAGTCGCTCTGATGTCGAGAAATTATTTGCTATAGCTGATAGTTTAGAACCCTACTCTTCAAAAAATAAAGTTACTCGTGTACTTGAGGGTGCAATCTTAGGCAATATGTTCTTTGAACCTAGCACAAGAACAAGAATTAGTTTTGGCGCCTCTTTTAATCTACTGGGCGGGAATGTAAGAGAAATAACTGAAGTAAGTTCTTCATCTCTTGCAAAAGGAGAGTCTTTGATTGATACAGCTAAAGTATTAAGTGGATACAGTGACATAATTGTAATGAGGCACCCGGAAGAGGGTTCGGTCCAAAAATTTGCTGAAGCTAGTAGAGTTCCAGTAATAAACGGCGGAGATGGGGCAAATGAACACCCTTCTCAAGCCTTGCTAGATCTATACACAATAGGCAAAGAACTATCTCAAAATAAGAAATCTATAGATGGGTTGAGAATAGCCTTAGTAGGAGACCTTAAATTTGGTCGAGCAGTTCATTCACTTTGTAAAATACTCTCTCTATATTCAGACATTACAATAAATCTAATCTCCCCAAAAGAATTAAAGCTTCCTGAAAATCTAGTCAAGCAACTAGCTAAATCAAATATTAATCTGCATGAAACTGAGAACCTAGAAGAAGGTATTTCTGAAGTTGATATTATCTATGTAACAAGGATCCAAGAAGAAAGATTTAAAGATAAAAAAGACGCAAAGAAATATAAAGGCCTGATGACACTAAACCAATCCATATATACTGCGAATTGTGAGCCTAACACAGTAATTATGCACCCTCTTCCTAGAGATTCGAGAAGTGACGCCAATGAACTTGATTCAGATCTTTATGAAAATCCTAATCTTGCGATATTCAGGCAGGCTGATAACGGGGTTGTTATAAGAATGGCCTTATTTGCTTTGGTATTAGACGTCGAAGATCAAGTGGATGAGTATTCTAAGCCGGTTAATTGGAAGATTAACCGAGACCTTTAAGGGAAACTTCTAAATCTTGAATTAAATCATCTAAAGATTCAATTCCTACAGAAAGCCTTACCAACCCATCACTGATACCAATTTCTTCTCTAATTTCAGGAGGAATAGAAGCATGCGTCATAATTGCAGGATGTTCAATTAGACTCTCGACTCCACCCAAACTCTCTGCCAAAGAAAATATCTCTGTTCTCTCAAGAAATGATTTGGCGGAATCAAGGCCTCCTTTCAATATTAAGGTTATCATTCCTCCATACCCTTGCATTTGTTTACTGGCAAGTTCATGGTGGGGGTGGCTCTTCAAACCTGGATATATAACCTTTTCAATTGCTTTATGATTCTCTAAAAAGGAAGCTATTTTCATAGCGTTCTCACAGTGCCTTTCCATCCTTACAGCTAAAGTTTTTAAACTCCTTAAAAGCAAGAAAGAATCAAACGGACTCATGATTGACCCAACTGCATTTTGTAAAAAAAGAATTTGATCGGCTAATTCAGGTCTTTGGTTAGAACAAATCACCACCCCTCCAATTAAATCTGAATGTCCGTTTAAGTATTTAGTAGCAGAATGAACGACGATATCAAATCCAAGTTCTAAAGGGTTTTGCAAGTAAGGTGAACAAAAAGTGTTGTCACATACTGAGATGAGATTGTTTTCTTTTGCAAATTTAGCTATTTCTAATAAATCTACTATTTTTAATAATGGGTTTGTAGGTGTCTCTACCCATATCATTTTTGTATTAGATGTAATTGATGACTTAAGAGTGGATAAATCACTTAAATCAGAAAAAGTAAATTCAAGTCCTGCAGATCTTTTTCTTACATCTTCAAATAATCGATATGTTCCGCCATACAAATCATCCATAGCTAGTACATGATCCCCAGAATTAAGCACCTCTAACACAGTTGAACATGCTGCCATTCCTGAAGAGAAAGCGTATCCGAAAGAGCTACCTTCTAGATCTGCGATACAAACCTCTAAAGCCTTCCTAGTAGGATTTATACTTCTAGAGTAATCATAACCTTTGTGAACTCCAGGGCTTTCTTGAACATAAGTTGAACTGGTATATATCGGCGTCATTATTGCACCAGTGGTCGGGTCAGGTTCTTGCCCAGCATGTATAGCTCTAGTGTCAAACCCTTGTTTATTCTTCTTATCTGCCATATTTAGTTCTGATTTAATTTATTTCTATAATGATTAATTAAATCAACTTTTGTAATAAATCCAATAAATTTATCTTTATCGTAAATAATAGCTACTTTTCCTTCAGATAGAACTTCTAAAAGTTCTTCATCAGTAGCATTAACTTGCAAGACATCAAGTTTATCAGTCATGATTTCAGTAACAGGAATAGAAAATGTCGCTTTATCTTTAGCTACACTAAGAAGTAGGTCTTCTTCATCCAAAATACCTAGTAACTCTTGCCCATCTAAAACAGGTATTTGCGAAATATCTGTTGAACGCATTCTGTTATAAGCAATTAAGAGCGTATTACTTGGAGAGACTGTAATCATCTCTCCTTTATCCGCCCTTCTATTGATTAAATCACTCAAGTTACCTTCTTTCTCTAGGTCTAATAAATTATTGTCACGAAGCCAAGATTTATTGAATGCCTTTGAAAGGTACTTATTTCCAGTATCGCAAATAAAAGTAACAACTTTCTTAGGTTCTGTTTGTTTCTGACACCATTTAATAGCTCCAGCAACAAGAGTTCCCGTAGAAGAACCGCCTAAAATTCCTTCTTCTTGAAGTAAGACTTGTAGAACTTCAAAAGCTTCTTTATCTGTAACCGTTACTGCATCGTCTATTAAAGACAAATTTAGATTATCTGGAATAAAATCTTCTCCAACTCCTTCAACCAACCAACTACCTCCATCATAAGAGTAGCTACCTTTAATAACAGCATCAGCGACGATTGAGTTTTCAGGGTCAGCGGCTACTATACTTATAGAATCATCTTTTTCTTTAAAAAACTCCGCTAAACCAGTTATGGTTCCTCCAGAACCCACTCCCGCCACTACAGCGTCTAGATCTCCTTCCATTTGGTCCCAAATCTCTGGGGCAGTTGTAGTTTTGTGGGCAAAAGGGTTGGCAGGGTTAGAGAATTGGTTAGCCAGGAAGCTACCTGGGGTTTCGTTAGCAATCTTTCGTGCTACGTGATGGTAATATTCTGGATGACTTTCTGAAACATCTGATCTAGTCAACACAATTTCTGCTCCTAAACCTTCAAGGTGCAGTATCTTCTCTCTACTCATCTTGTCAGGTATAACTAAAATAATCTTATAACCTTTTAGAGCTGCCACTAAAGCTAGACCTATTCCTGTATTTCCAGCTGTAGCTTCAATTATTGTCCCACCTTCTTTAAGCTCACCAGATTCTTCTGCTTGTTCAATTATTGATAAACCTATACGATCTTTAATTGAACCACCAGGATTTTGAGATTCTAATTTAACAAATAATTCACAAACCCCTGTGTCCACAGATGAGAGCTTAAGCATTGGAGTATTTCCAATTAAATTTAGTAAAGAATTATTAATATCCATATAGCCGACAGTATAGCTTTCAAAAGTTACTTTAGAAATATTTAGAGACTTATTGACGCTCTAATTTTCTATAATAATATATAAAAAAAATTAAGGAGATTTATGGAAGATAAAAACGCTAAACAAAAAGATTTCTGGTCTGGCAAAGGCGGAGATTACTGGGTAGAAAAGCAGAGCGAAATGGACATTATGCTTAACCCCTTAGGAAAAAAGGCTTTAGCTAAATTAGATTTAAAAAGTAATTCAGAAGTTTTAGATATAGGTTGTGGCTGTGGAGCAACAACTCTTGAAATCGCCAAGAAAGTCTCTGAAGGAACAGTAACTGGTTTAGATATTTCAGTTCCTATGTTGGGCAAAGCAGAATCCGAGGCAAGTATTCAAGGTATAGCAAATGTTGATTTTAAAGTTATAGATGTCCAAGTGGATCAACTGGCTAGTGAAAAATACGATTACGTATATTCTAGATTTGGGGTTATGTTTTTTGATGACCCGTATGAAGCTTTCAAAAACATATTTTCTTCAATTAAGGAAGGTGGTGAATTGAGCTTTGTATGTTGGCAAGACCCATCTTTAAATCCTTGGCAAAGTTTATCTGTCCAAGTGATTAGAGGGTACCTAGACATGCCATCCCCTCCTCCAAGAAGTCCTGGGCCATTTGCTTTTCATGAAAATGATTACGTGAAAGAAATTCTAGAACAATCTGGATTCTCTAATATCAGTTTTGATGATAATCAAGAGGATATTACTATGTTTTCAGGAAAGTCCTTACAAGAGGCTTCTGAAGATTATCTAGCTATCAACCCTGTTGTCACGGAAATGCTTAAAGACTCGCCGGATGATCTAAAAGCAGAGATTGTTGAGTCTCTAAAAGAAGCCTTTTCAGAATTTCATAAAGGAGACGGACTAGTTTTCCCAAGCGCTACTTGGGTGGTCTCAGCTAGTAAATAGGAATTCTAAGGAAGATCCTTAACCAAATTTACAAAAGGTTAATTTGTTTCCATCTAAGTCTCTTACATAGGCTCCATAAAAGGTAGGAACTCTTTGTCCTGGCTCTCCTTCATCTGTAGCGCCTAACTCTATAGCTTTTTTATAAAGAGCATCAACATCATCAGTTGTCTCGAGAGTGATTCCAACCATACTTCCATTACCTACGGTTGCCTCTTCTCCATCGTACGGCACAAAGACCGCAAAGTTTGTATCGTCCCCTGGTATAGTCCAGAAGAAACTTCTTTCATTTGGACCAAAACTTGTGACTCCTAGATCAGAAAATAGTGCATCATAAAACTCTTTTGCTCTATTGAGGTCATTGGTTCCAACTGTAACGTATTTAGCTATTTTTCCTTTCATACTGTCTCCTTAATTTTAATTAACTTTTATCTATTTCTTTTCTGTTCTTGAATTCAAGTACGGTTGCATTGATGCAATACCTAGGTAGTCCATTTGGTCCATCAGGGAAAACATGACCAAGATGTATGTCAGAGGTCTTTGACCGTATCTCTATTCTGCGCATACCGTAACTATTATCTGCCCTTCTGTAAACAGATCCATCTACTGGCTTAGTAAAAGATAACCAACCTGTTCCCGAGTTAAACCTATCTCTTGTATCAAAAAGATGTGCCCCACTCAGCTTATCAATAAATATCCCATCCGGAGTGTTTTTGAAAATCTCGTACTCTTTACAAAACCTTGAATCTGTTCCTTCTTCGAAAGCTACCCTGTAGGCTTCCGAACCACCTAATTTAAAAAAACCAAGAGCTTTATAGAACTCTTGAGGTGACATATACCCCTGGTGCCCAAAAACCTCCTTACCTTGTTCTAAAAATATGATAGTGGGCGTTGCCCAAGTAGGTGTTTCTAATTGAATGCCATCTAATTGCAGAGCTAATCTAAAATTAATGGGTATATTCCCTTTATATTTTTCAACAACTAAAGATTTAAATTTTTCGCAATAAGGGCAATAACTTTGTGGTTCAATGACAAGAACGCTCTTTCCCTCTAGAAGCTCACTGTTGTCTTTTTGTTCGACTAAATTATTCTTCGAAAACCTAATTCCTGTTGAATGATCAGGACAATACCCATTAGGGTTCTTAGCAATATAGTCCTGGTGATAATTTTCAGCCTGAAAGAATTCATCTAAAGATTTAATAATAGTAGCAATTTGGCCGTATCCAGAATCGGTAAGTAATTGTTGAAATTCAAAAACAAGGTTTTCGACTATTCTTTGTTGTTCTTTATTAGTGTATAAAACTATAGACCTATATTGAGTACCTATATCATTTCCTTGTTGATTCAATTGAGTAGGGTCGTGAGACTCAAAATAATGTTGCAATAACTCCTCTGTAGAAATAATATTTTTGTTGTAAGTTACCTCAACAACCTCGGCATAATTATTAGGGTTGAATTTATTTATGAATTTGGTTATTTCTCTATAAGAAGGACGGATTCCATAACCGTCTGCGTATCCCGAGACAGCATCAATAACTCCAGGCAATTCTTCATAACCCTTTTCCGCACCCCAGAAACATCCAGATCCCAGGACAATCTTTTCTAAATGAGAAGTAGATTGATTGTTTTCCGAAGCTAAATTAATGCTAAGAAAAACAAGCATTAATATAGAAAAAAACCTCATTGTATTAATTTAGAAACCCCAATTATTTAACATCAACCAAGAAATTGATATTTTAAGAGCCCAAATTGATTGTGTTGCTAATACCAAAAAAGTGCCCGTAGCTCCTAACATCCTAAATATACTTTCTGCTCCAGGTCTAGTTATACCGTAAGCGTGAGAAATTCTAGATAAAAGAAAAATATCTCCTAGTATATAAATGGCTAAGATTGGTATTTCTCCAATCATCTCTAACAAAGCTGATAAAACTAAAAAGAAAATAACATTTTCTATTAAATTACCATGTGCTCTAGTTATTTGGAGCAGTTCAAAATTATCCCCTACTCCTAAAGTAATATTTCCTTCTTTAGAGTGCCTCTTCTGGCCGGTCTTAACACCTAAAAATAGAGCTAAAATTGATAAGCCCCCTGCGTAAAATAAAGTGATCATAATCTTATATATATTTGTAAAGTAATTAGTCTATTATTGTAGATGACTCAATTAAATTATAGGTAATTTATGAAAATATTTTTAACCTTATTTCTTTTTGCTTTATTGTCAGGTTGCTCTGTAGCAAGTCTAGCCAGCACAGCTGTTTCAACAGCTGCGAAAATTATTGAAGTCCCTATAAAGGTTATAGGGAAAGCTGTAACAAGAGATGATGATGAAGAGGACGATGAAGAGGAAGAGGATTAGGCATATACAGGTTCTAAGCTTTTAATATCTAAATCTTTAGTATGAACAAGAACCATCCTGGTGGCTGTCTCGTAATTTGAAATACTAAAATTACAGTCATTCCTAGTCATCTGTAATAGCCAGGTTTTCCCTTGTTCATCACGAATCCATCCCTTAGCTCTTTCTATTGAAGAATTATTATTAAGATAGCTTTCCAGGCGCTCTATATTTATTAGTTTTTCAGTTTCTAGTACAAATGATTGAAAAATTGAATGATGATTATCTTCAGTAATTTCTGGTCTACTTGAAGCTGCCACCTGTTTAAACAATAGATTCCAATAACTCCCCACTTCTTCCTCCGTCAAATAATCTTCAGTTAATTCTGAAAGCACGTCTTTCTCTTCTTGTTCAAATCGATTTAGTAAGACTCGATCAGCTTGCGTAATTTGGGCTTTTACTGTTTTCGAAACAAACTTATCTGATAATAAATGCTTTAAACTTTTTCCCTTTACCAAGCTTAAGATCCCTAGCAGACGGAATCCGGGCCATGACAGTCCGTAATTAGCTATTTTTATAGGGATGGCTACTCCGCTAGCCTCTATAACCACTGCTTCAACATTCAATTCTTTCATCTGCTCTAGAGAAACCCCTAAGTCGTCATTTAACTTACAACAAACGCAGCCATTACTTAACGAAATCGTTAAAGAGTCTTCATTGTTTATAAGCTCTTCATCTATATTTAACTCTCCAAAATCATTAACCAAGACTCCAATAGGTTGCTTGGCTTCTTTTAACAATTGATTGATTAGAGTTGTCTTTCCAGAACCCAGGTAACCCGAAATAATAGTTAATGGGATCATCTATTAGAGATTGGAAAAACCTTACCTTCAAATAAGGTGGCTTCAATTTTTATATCTTTTATCGTCATGGGGTCTACCTCTAATGGATCTTGAGCTAAAACCGTAAAGTCTGCTTTTTTTCCTGCTCTAATGCTTCCTATTTCATGATCTAACCCTAATATTCTTGCTGCGTTGATAGTTATAGCTTCCATTCCTTGCTGAGGACTTATTCTTTCTTCTGGTGACATTAAAATACCTTTCTCATTTATTCTATTTACTGCCACCCACATACTCATCAAAGGTTGTGCAGGAGCCATAGTGAAATCTGAGTGTAAGCTAGTGGTAACTCCTTCTCTAAAACAAGAGCCTATTCTCGACATTGAAGAAGCTCTTTCAAATCCTACAGTGTGGTTTGCATATAAATCAGATAATTCATGCACATAATAGGCGTTAGCAGATACGCTGGCTCCTAATTTAGACAATCTATGAACCTGTTCAGGATTAGATAATCCAAAATGTTCTAGAGTAAACCCGTGGTTAAATCTGGGTTTCTCAAATTGGAGTTTTTCTAAAGTGTCGATTGCAAGCTCAAGACCTAAATCACCAGTCACGTGAACGTGTATGGCATAACCTTTATTCCAGTATATTCGTGCTACTTCTTCAAACTGCTCTGGCGTGCTCAACCACTCTCCTTCGTGTCCGTCTATATAGCCTGGTTCCATTAATTGAGCAACTTGAGCAAAGAAGGCTCCATCAGTGAATAATTTAACCCTCTTCCTAAAGTTTAATCTATGTGTGTTTCTTGCAGGTAACTTAGAAATTAGCTTTTCTGCTTCTATATTCGATCCTCCTGCATGCTGAATCAAGGCCGCAGCATGAGCAATTAGTTCAACTCTAAAGGGGTTATCGTCGTTCTCATATAGTGCAAATTGAGTATTCAATTCATTATCAAAGTCGAAGAGTCCTACCGCCATATCTGCTATGGTTGTTTGCCCCCCATAATGGACAACCTCTTTCAGCTTAAGTAACCCTTCTTTAAATTTATCAGGGTCTAGAATATAAGGATTCAATTTTTGTATAGCGTATCCCAAACCTAGCTCAAAGAATCTCCCTCTTTTAAAATCTATCTGACTAGCGCCCTTTACATTATCCTCAGTAATGCCTAAGTAGTCTAAAGCCCCATCGTTCATGCACAATTCATGGAATGATCTATTCCAAACCACTA
>CAJWKH010000031.1 GCA_913042085.1 uncultured Gammaproteobacteria bacterium
TAAGCTGCTGGCGTAGAATCGTTTAGTGCTTCTTTCAATAGATTATTAGACATTCTATTGGTAGTGACGTCATTTGATTGAGCTTGCGATTTAACAAAAGCTGTTTCCCAATCCCAATCGCCTCTAGATCCTCTTAAACCTTGAAGAAACCTATAAGTTTCTTTTTTAACGTTAACCAGTCTTTGTCTTTCTTCGTAACGATAGTTATCTATATAAAGCTGTTTGCCAGCAAATATAGCTGTAGGCACACCGTCTACATCAACTTTGAGTTGATTTAAATAATAGTTGTCTGGACCTACCCTATGTTTTGAAGATGAGAAAGCATAAGAAGCATGCGCTGTTCTATCACTTTCTGATTTATATAGAGCTAATTCAGTGAATGATTCTCTACCGTCCCCTAAATCATTATTAATAAATATTATCGCATTAGTCCTGACCAACTCTGATCTAACATCAGTAGGTCCCCAGAAGTTACTTCTTAAAGCGCCATTTCCATCTTGAGCTATACAAGTTCCATAACCTGTATCAAAGAGAGGATGACCTCTGTTAGTACATTTAGAATCGCCTAGAGGGAAGATTTCAAATTCTCCGTTAGAGTCAGTCCATAAATGATTATAGCTTTCTCCTGAATGCTCACTTGAACTTACCATGTCAAATTGACCGTAAAGAGAGTTTGAACTTAAGTTCCTAAAAGAAGTGCTTGTTTTCCAAGGAGAGTCATCATCAACAAAAGGTCTGTGATCTCCCGCTCCCCATCTTGGGTCTTCTTGAGCATTTATGTTGTCTCTATCGTAGTGATCAAAAAATACACTTATGTTACCGTCTCCGTCGTTAAAGAACGATCCCCATTTAGCTGTGATTGTAGTGTCTTGAGCTTCAAAGTGATCGTAACCACTCACTCTAGCTGTTACGCTCAAGCCTTCATAATCATCTTGTAAAACAGTATTTATAACACCTGCAACAGCATCTGCTCCATAAACAGCGGAAGCACCATCGCGAAGTATTTCTAATCTTTCAATTCCAGATACTGGAATTAGGTTTGAGTTAACGCTTGTGGTAGGAACATAGTCTCCTCCGATTAACTCTGTTTGATAACCAGGAGAATTAACTAACCTTCTTCCATTCAGGAGAGTAAGTGAGTTACCTACACCTAAGTTTCTTAAGTTATAGGCTCCAACGTCACCACGAGATGCATTTACACCACCTGAAGCATCTTCAGCTTCAGTAAAGTAGTTTTGTCCTTGTTCTGCAATATGTTCTAGCAAATCATCACCATCAATAGCACCAGTTGCTTCAATATCTATACCTGTAACTACAGAAACAGGTAAAGATCCAGTAATCTTTGCACCTTTTATTTGTGAACCAACTACTACTACTTCTTCTACTTCTGATTCATCATCAGCAGCAAAGAGTGGTGCGCTTAAAGCTAAGCAGGTACCAATAAGAGTTATAAACAATTTTTTCATAATTAAATCCCCATCTTTTATATGATATTAAGTCATTTTATACTTTAAAAGAAAAAATAACATTGATAAATGTAACAATCTAATAGAACTATATCTAATACTTGTTTTAACTATAGTCATAGACTAAGGTTATACAGTAACAAAAATAAATTAATGGTAGTGAATTGAAAAGTAGGCAATTAGAGATATTTCATGCTGTTTATACTAAAGGAACAATTACAGAGGCAGCTAAACACTTAAACGTATCACAACCTTCTGTGAGCAAGGTCTTAGCTCATACAGAGTCGCAGCTTGGTTTTCTACTTTTCTCAAGATTTAAAGGAAGGCTAGTCCCCACTTCGGAGGCCAAGATAATCTATTCAAAGGCAGATAAGATTCATAAAGATTTAAATCAATTAAGCTTATTAACAAAGAATTTATCTGAAAACCCTTCGGGCTTAATCAGACTAGCCTGCACGCCCACATTGGGATTAGATTTTGTTCCAACAATGGTGTTTTCCTTTTCTGAAATATCTGAAGGAGTAAAATTTGAAACCCATACTTTTCATTACGATGAAATGCTAAGTCATATAAATGAAGGAAGTATTGATATGGGGATAGCTTTTGAAGCTGTACCCGGTAACGATTTAGACATTAAGAAAATAATAACTTGTAAATTTGTTGTAGTTGCTTCTGAGAAATTTTCTCTACCAAATCGAACACTTAAATTGGAAGATTTAAAAAATGTTCCTTTTGCTAACATAAAAGGTCCTTTATCGAAGAAACTATCATCGTTTTTTAGAAAAAATAAGTTCTCTCCAAATATAGTTACCTCTACAGATTCTTATTTCATGGCTTCGTCCTATGCAAAAAAAGGTTTAGCGGTTTCAGTTTTAGATGAAATATCAGCTAATTCATTGTGCAATAAAAAGAATATTTGGCTATTAGAAGAATCTCCTTCAACTGATATATATATTATCCTGCCTAAGAAGGCTTCAAGATCTGTAATAGAAGAAAAGTTCTTGTCATATATAGCCGAACAAGAGTATAAAATTAACTCCTAATTATTTTTAAACCTTAAAATTGAAAAAGAAATACATTTTATCCCTTGATGGCGGGGGCGTCAGAACTATAGCCTCTATAATTTTCTTACAGAAGTTAGAGTCCCATCTTAAGGTTTCTTTATCAGAAAAATTCGATTTCTTTATTGGAACTTCTGCAGGAGCTATCTCTTGCTTAGGATTGTCGGTTAATAAGATGCCATCGACTGAACTCATGAATATTTGGTCCAAAGAAAATCTCGTTAAAATCATGACCAATTCTTCGTGGGAGACAAACTTAGGAATAATGCAGATTAATCCAAAGTATACAAATGAGGGAAAAAGAGAAGTATTAACTGAGTTTTTCTCCGATAAGAAATTAGGAGATGCCTCTAAACCTGTAGCAGTTACTTCTTATGATATTGAGAAAAGATTACCAGTTCTTTTGACTTCCTATAATGACCCTGAGGTATCAGTAGTGGATTCTGGCGATGCAACGAGTGCAGCTCCAGTTTATTACCCCACCGCACAAGTTGGGGATAGATTTCTTATAGACGGAGGCATTGTGGCAAATCATCCCGCCTTGCATGGATACGTAGAGGCTAAAAAAATGTACCCAGATAATGAGTTGGTAGTCCTAAGCATTGGAACTGGGTTAAACAAAAGACCTCTTAAAGGGGAAGACTCAAAAAAATGGGGTTTAATCGGATGGATGATGCATGATCTCTTCGGTTTGATGGTAGAAAGTAGTATGGATCATGAACTTGCTGAAGAGTTAATAGGAGAAAATTACCTTAGAATTAATTCGCCTCTTGGAAAAGTTAATAGAAGGCTTGATGATAACAGTGATTCTAATATCGAAAGAATAATAAATATGGGTGAAAGTTGGTGGGATGAGTTTGGGAAAAAAACTCTAGACTTACTGAAATAGTGAAAAAGTACTACTTCTTAATTTTATATATTGTTATTTCTGGTTGTTCCGTTAACCCTGTAACTGGAAAACAAGACTTTGTAATGATTAGCGAGAATCAAGAAATCGCTATGGGTAAAAGATATCACGCTCAAATATTACAACAAACTCCTCTATATCAAGATACAGACCTTCAAGCTTACGTTCAAAAAATTGGTGACTCTTTATCAGTAAAAAGTCATCGTCCAAACTTATTTTATCGTTTTACTGTGTTAGATAGCCCTGACATAAATGCTTTTGCTTTACCTGGTGGATATATTTATATAAATAGAGGGTTAATGGCTTACCTATCTTCTGAAGAAGAATTAGCTGCAGTTTTAGGTCATGAAATAGGTCACGTAACGGCAAGGCATAGCGTAAGACAATATTCTCAATCTCAAATATTAGGTATTCTTTCTACTGCTATAGAAATGAATCAAGGTAGATCAGCAGGTAATTTAGCTAATCTTGCTTCGGGAGCATTATTATCAGGATACGGCAGAGAGATGGAATTAGAAGCAGATGATCTAGGGGCTCAATATATCTTTCAGGAAGGCTACTCACCACAAGGAATGTTTGATGTTTTATCAGTTTTAAAAGATCAAGAAATCTATTCAAAGGCTTTGGCGAAGAAAAGAGGGCAAGAACCTAAGAGTTACCATGGTGTATTCGCTAGCCATCCTTCTAATGATAAACGCCTTCAAGAAATGCTTGAGGAAGTCACTAACTCCTACCCTAAAGGTACTAAAAAGATTTCTAGTAATTATTTAAATAAAATTGAAGGAATCGTTTATGGAGATTCTGAGCAATCAGGTGTTAGAAGAGGAAATGAATTCTTTCATTCAGAATTAGATTTATATTTTTCATCACCCGATGATTGGGAAATTATCAACACCCCGCGAAGCTTAATATTTAGTTCACCAAAAGGTGAAGCAATTCTTCAAGTTGATTTAGAAGATTTAAACTTTAGAGAGCCTCCTAGATCTTACATGGACAGAGTTGCCAAAAACCATTACGAGGGTAAAGATTTAAGAATTAATGGTTTTAATGGATACACGGCATTAAGCAACAGGTCCGGAAGAACCGTTAGGTTGGCCATAATTTTTAAAGAGAAGCAGATATATAAATTTATTGGTTATCTGAAAGAGGGGTTTGATTCGTTTGATAAATATGATGCAACCTTTATAAAAATTATAAAAACCTTCAATCAATTAGATGATCGAGGAAAAGAACTATCTAAACCTTTAAGAATTAATGAATACATTGTTAAGAAAGGGGATAGCTATAAAAGCTTAGCTGAAACAAGCAACATTCCTTTCAACCCCGAAGAACAATTAAGACTATTAAATGGAGATTTTCCTGATGACCCCTTAGCTGAGGGTCAAAGTATAAAAATAGTAAATTAATTAAAGGGGGTTAACTAAATGACCGCCATCCACTGGAATAATAGACCCTGTCATAAAACTAGAAGCGTCACTAGCTAATAATAAAAGAAGCCCATCAAGCTCAGATTCAAGACCTAATCTGTTCATGGGGATGCTCTTTATGTAACTTTGACCATCTTCAGTCTTAAAGAAGTCATCATTTATTTCAGTCAATATATATCCAGGTGCAATAGCATTTACCCTAATGCCTGATCTAGCAAGCTCCAAAGCCATGCTCTTTGTAAGTTGCACCAGTCCAGCTTTAGCAGCTGCGTAACTGGTTAAGTTTAGTCCTACTCTCAATCCTAAGATTGAAGCTATGTTAATTACGCTTCCAGGTTTTTTTTGCTCTAATAACAAGTCGGTAAATGTTTTCGCTACTCTATAAGCTCCATTGAGATTGGTTTCCAAAACATAATTCCAACTCTGTTCATCTAAGTCTTTAAATTTCCTGGTGTCATTAACTCCTGCGTTATTAACAAGTATATCTGCTGAACCAAATTCTTTTTTTATCTCTTCGAATAATTTTTTAACACTTTCGGTGGATGTTACATCTAAAGAAAAGATATGTGATTTACCGTTCAATTCCTTTTGCAATTCAACTAAGTTATCCATCCTTCTGGCACTTAATATTACGGTTGCACCTGCTTCGGATAGAGTTTTAGAAAAGTGACGTCCAAGTCCAGAAGAAGCTCCTGTTATGAGAGCTACTTTTCCGCTTAAATCAAAAATATCAGTTGCCATTGTTTAAATAATCTCAAAATATCTCGATAATTCCCAGGTGGATATTTTATCATTTTCTAAAAATTTCCTTTCTTTTTTGTATTCGTTATATTCCCAATTTCTAGTGTCTGCAAAATGATCTACAAATACATCTCCAAAAAGGCTTCTTGCAGCTTTGGAGCTATAAAACAATTCAGCACTCTCGCCCAAGTTTGACGGTACTTGGTGCTCTCTTGGAACTCTAATATCGTAAGCGCCACCTTTAATGGGTTTGTTGGGATTAATTTTTTCTTCAATTCCTAATAGTCCTGCTCCCAATGTAGCTGCTAAAGCTAGGTAAGGGTTAGCGTCAGCTCCACCCAGTCGGTTTTCTATTCTCTGACTTGAGGGACCTCCCAGAATAGCTCGAAAAGCTGTAGTTCTATTTTCTACGCCCCAGGTCATGTTTATTGGAGCCCAGGCACCTGGACAAAGTCTATTGTAAGAATTAACTGTTGGAGCATACATTACTGAAAGTTCTCTCATGTATTTTTGTAGCCCTCCAATAAAGAACAACATTTGATCTGGAATATCATTATCTTCTTTAGAAGCAAATACAGGCTTCTCATCAAGATCTAAAAGAGAGATATGTATATGACCAGATTGACCTGGATATAGCTCAGACCACTTAGCCATGAAATTGGCCATTAATTCATTTCTTTGGGCCACCACCTTTGTAAAAGTCTTAAACAAGGATGCCTTGTCTGCTG
This sequence comes from uncultured Gammaproteobacteria bacterium, assembly GCA_913042085.1. Classification (GTDB taxonomy): domain Bacteria; phylum Pseudomonadota; class Gammaproteobacteria; order Magnimaribacterales; family Magnimaribacteraceae. Next base: position 6,331 of record CAJWKH010000031.1, read on the forward strand.
ATACTAAGGCTTCATCTACTATAATTGCAGCTTCTAAGACCCCAGGTCCAGTTTCAGTATGTAAGCCTTCTAAAGGCATATCCATAGATATACACATATCTAAAAGTTGATGATACAAATCTGAGTGAACTGAATTGCGCAAGACGGAATATCCAAACATACCAGGAGTAAAATTATTTAAACTTCTGTATTTCTTTTGTCTGATAGATTTAGGAGTTTCATTAAATAGGAAGAACTCGTACTCAAACGCAGATTTAGACTTATAGCCTAAGGATTCAAGTCTATTCAATACCTTTTTTAAAGTAGACCTAGGACACACGTCTCCATTTAAAAGTTCAGCTAGAAAAAAAGGAGTATTTTTTTCAAAAGGTATATTTCTAGCACTTTCCGGAACAATCCTTACTTTACTGTCGGGATAACCTGTATGCCATCCAGTAAATAGACTTTTCCCATCTCGCTTTTTAAATTGATAAAGTTCATCATTACTGTCCCATCCAAAAATAACATCACAAAATCCAAAACCAGATTCAGTAGCTTTAAGAAATTTATCTCTATGCATGTACTTGCCCCTGAGGACACCATCTATATCTGTTATAGCTACTTTGACGTACTGACTATTTACAGTGTCTAGGTGCATTTTTACGTCATTAGCATTTTTTAATTCTCTTATATTCATGTTCAGCTCTTTTTATATCTATGGTTTTAGTATAGATCTATCCTCAGATGGTAGAATTGCATTGTAGATTGTATCTTGAGAATCATATTTGTCGAAAAAACACATGAATAGCAAAAATATATCTGTATTAGGTGGAGGCAGTTGGGGGACAGTTCTGGCAAATTTAGCTGCGAGCAACCAACATAATGTAACATTATGGATGCGAGATTCTGAAGTTGTTGAAGAGGTAAATAAATCTAAGAGGAACTTCAAATACTTACCTGAGCTTAAGCTTGAAGGAAATATTAACGCTACAGAAGACATCTCCTTAATCAATAATTCTGAGATGGTTATATTTTGCATCCCAAGTGATTCTTTTAGAGAAGTTTCTAAGAAGGCCTCTGAATACATAAATAACAGTGTTCAGCTTGTTACTGCTACTAAAGGCGTAGAAAAAGATAAATTCAATTTAATGAGCCAGGTTCTTAACGAGCATATGAAAAATAATTCGGTAGGAATACTTAGCGGTCCAAATTTAGCTCAAGAAATAGCAACCAAGCAATTATCAGGAACTGTTATAGCCAGTGAAGACAAAGCTCTGCAAAAAAATGTAGTAGATATTTTGGGGTCAGATTTCTTTAGAGTTTATGAAAATGATGATCCTTTTGGGGTTGAGATGGGAGGTGCAATTAAAAATATTTATGCCATAGCTTGTGGAGTAGCTGATGGCCTTAATTCTGGAGAGAACACAGTTGGGATGATTATGACTAGAGGCCTGGGCGAAATGAGCAGACTAGCAGTGGAATTAGGGGCAAATCCTCAAACATTCTTAGGATTATCTGGAGTAGGGGATTTAATTACAACATGCGCATCACCATTAAGTAGAAATCATAAATTTGGAAAATATATTGGTGAGGGACTTTCAGTAGAAAACGCAACAGAAGAAATAGGTCAAACAGTGGAAGGCTTAAAGACTCTAAAAGTAGTTAAGGTTTTATCTGATGAAAGAAATATTAATATGCCAATAGTAGATTCTCTATACAAAATCATCTATAAAGGAGAGAATCTTAATGGTTCTGTACAAAATATTTTGGGCGAAGATCTTATTAAAGATGTAGAATTTTTTAAATAATATTATGGCAAAAGACGATAAAGAAAAAATCATTGATGTAGGTTCTGAAGAATTTATCGATAGTGAAGAATGGAAAGAGAATTTACTTAAACAAGGAAAGTGGTTAAGACTGTTATGGATGATAGGGTTTTCATTTATCTATTATCTTTCTATGACTGTTTTATGGATCATTGTATTAATTCAATTTTTGTTTGTACTCTTAACAGATAAAAGGAGCTCAAATGTAGCTAAAGTATCTCTAGGCTTTAGAAATTATATGATTCAAATTTTAGATTACATTAATTATCACTCTAGCGAGAAACCTTTTCCGTTTAGTGACTTTCCTAGTTCAGAGGAGGCAGAATAGGAAAGCATTCATGGAAGACTTTAAAAATAAAATAGCCGTGGTCACTGGAGGTGGCACAGGGATGGGAAGGGAACTTGTTCTACAGTTAGCAGAAGAAGGATGCGACGTAGCTATGTGCGACGTTATTGCAGAAAACATGGAAGAAACTTTTGAACTTGTGACCAAACAATCGCCAGATGTATTAGTTACGAAACATACATGCGATGTATCTGATGAAGAACAGGTTTTAAAATTTAAAGATGAAGTTTTATCGGAGCATAAAACTGAAACAATAAATCTTCTTTTCAACAATGCCGGAATAGGAGGAGGAGCAAGTTTTGTAACTGGCTCTAGAGAAGAGTGGGAAAGGTGTTTCGCTGTCTGTTGGTACGGCGTTTACTATTGTTCCCGTGCCTTTATACCTCATATTGTTTCCAGTGAAGAAGGTCATGTTATTAATACAAGTAGCGTGAATGGATTCTGGGCTAGTTTGGGAGGAAACCCTCATACTTCATACTCGGCTGCTAAATTTGCTGTAAAGGGTTTCAGTGAATCGTTGATAGATGATTTCCGACTAAATGCCCCTCATGTTGGCGTTTCTGTTGTCATGCCAGGACACATAGGAACCTCTATAGCAATAAACACTGGAAAAATATTAGGGGGAGAAAGAACTGAAGAAGATTGGGAAATGGTAAAACAAAATATGATAAAACTTGGAGCCCCTGTTCATAATCAGTCCATAGACCAAATAAAACAGATGATTCAAGAAAGAACGGACTCTTTCGCTGAGACTGCTCCTACGTCTTCATCGGAAGCTGCAAAAGTAATCTTGGATGGAGTTAAAGAAAATAAATGGAGAATATTGATTGGTGATGATGCTAAAGCTATTGATGAAATGGTAAGAAAAGATCCTGAAGACGCATACAATATTATGTTTCATGGCGAAAGAAGAGAGGAACAAAATGATTAAGAATTTTAGAGACAAAGTAGCGGTAATTACAGGAGCTGGTTCTGGAATGGGTCGTTATTTAGCAGTTTTATTAGCAAAAGATGGCGCTGATGTAGTTGTTTGCGATGTTAATCAAGAGACCTTAAACGAGACAGTAGAAATGTTAAGGCAATATAATGTATCTGTTTCTTCTCATATTTTAGATGTAGCTGATAAGGAAGCCATCGAAGCTCTGCCTGAAAAGGTTATCGAGCAACACGGCAAAGTTGATTTAGTTTTTAATAATGCAGGTGTAACTACTGGGTCTCATTTTAAAGATATGGATGAAGAAAATTGGGATTGGGTGATGGGTATAAATTTAGAAGGTGTAGTTAATAGCACCAGAGCATTTATACCTCATATGATTGATAGACCTGAGGCAGCAATAGTAAATACTTCTTCAATTTTTGGAATGGTCGCAGTTCCAGGTCAAACCGTTTATCACGCAACTAAATTTGCAGTAAGAGGGTTTACTGAAAGCCTTGCTATGGAAATGTCTCAATCTAATCCTAATTTACAAGTGCATTGTGTGCATCCCGGCCACATAGGTACTAACATTGCTGCTACTGCAAGAATGGATGAAGATGAATTTAACAAACAGTTAGAAGAGCAAGATAAACTTCCCAGTATATTTACACGCAAAGCTCCAAAAAGTTTAGAAGAAATGGCCGATCAATTCAGAGAAGGGGGCATGCACCCCAGTAGAGCTGCAAGCATTATTTTAAATGGGGTAAAGAAAAACAAAAGCAGAATATTTATCGGTTTAGATGCAAAATTATTAGACCTTTCGCAACGCTTATTTCCTAAGCATTATCATAAGACTTGGCCATTATTTATGCCATTGATGATGATGTTCAGAGACAAGAAACCCCTTAAATCACTTGATTAATTTTTTATACGTCGAGTAGTTAGGGTTATCTACGGCTATTTTATTTTTGGACAGAAGTATCAATAGATTTTTCAGTCCCTCATCCGATAAATCTAAGTCTCCGTTCTTAATCAAGTTTGAAAGTTCTTTGGTTGTTAGATCATCTGATTTAATGACATCTGACATAACCTTAATAACTTCTTCAGACAGTTGTTCTCCTTGATCAATCTCCCTTTGCACCATACCAAGTACATTATTCGTAATTCTTAATTTAAAAGCTAGATGTGGAGGTAATTCGTCTTTAATTTTAGTATCTAAGAAATCCATCACTGCTTTTATTAGTTCACTACTAGTTGGTCTATCAAAAATCATTATTCACCTCCTAAAAATAATAGATCGACAATATCTATTTCAGTTTCAGAAACTCTTCTGCCAATTGCAGCCTTTTCTATGGAATTAATTGTTCCGTTTAAATGCGCGTAAGCTTGAATGAGACAAATTACTCCCCATCTGAATGTTCCAAATACCTGCCAACACTTAACCATTTCTTTGTTAACTTGAAATTTACTAATTGAATTATAGCCTTCAAGCAAGTCTTCTAATTCTCCAAAACCTCCTACAACTTTATCGTTGTTGCCGAATCGCCAAGAGTTACCACAGACCCAACCTAAATCTTGAAGAGGGTTTCCTATATGGGCTAGTTCCCAGTCTATTATTGATTGAAGTCCTTCTCCGTTAACAATTATGTTTCCTAACCTAAAATCTCCATGCACTAGACTCTCTTGAAAATTACTAAAGTCTTGTTCTTTTAACCAAAGATAAGCGTATTCAAAAACAGGGGAGGGTTGATCAAAAGATTGATAGGTTGCGTAGAGGTCTTCAAGTTGATCTTCAGCTGGTTTATTAGGTAAGAAGGAGAAATTATCAATATCAACATTGTGAACTTTAGCAATAGCTTCTCCGCATTGGTAAGCCAATACAGGAAGCGCCTTTTTATACTCTTCGTCTCTTAGTATTTTTCTTGCAATGGTTTCTCCTTCAACAAAATGCATTATGTAAGAATCTCCTAACTCTTCTTCGCTCTTAGAGACTGCTAATATTATTGGTACGGGTGCACCAACTTTAATTACTTCCTTTTGTATTCTGGCTTCGTCTGCAGTTTTTATTGCAAGAGGTCCTTCTATGCCTGAACCCCTTCTAAGAATCATCTTTATAGATTGTTTAGCATTAGAAACTTCAAATTTCCAGATCTCTTTCGAAGCTCCTCCCGTAAGCGGTTCAAGATTAGAAACTTTTCCCTCTATACCTACTTCAAGTAGTTTTTTGGAAAGCGATGATGCTAATTCTTCTTGCATTAATTAGATTCTAAGCTGGCATCTCTTTCACCAAAATCCCATCCAGCACCATTATTCTGATAGTTCTTTAAAATTCTCCTAGCAACAGATTGGACATGAAC
>CAJWKH010000032.1 GCA_913042085.1 uncultured Gammaproteobacteria bacterium
TAACTTCTCTATTGTTTAATCTTATAGGTTCTGATTCAAACCCAATGTTTTCTTTACCCTTTCATTGGCACTTGGTTATTGGTGGCTTTGCTTTTGGTCTAGCTTTCATGGCAGTAGAACCAGTCTCAGGATCACATACAAATTTAGGAAGGTGGTATTACGGTATCTTGATAGGAATTATGGTTGTTTTAATTAGGGTCGTGAATCCTGCTTATCCAGAAGGGATGATGCTCGCTATACTTTTTGCCAATTTATTTGCACCACTTATCGACCATTTTGTTCAAGAGAGAAATATTAAACAACGATCGAAGGCCGCTGAATGACAAATAATAATACCATCAGTAAAACTTTAATTGTTGCTATCTCTTTGTGTTTAATTTGCTCGGCTCTAATTTCATATTCAGCAGTGGAATTGAGAGACCTGCAAGAAGCTAATAAAACATTAGATCAGCAAACAAAAATCTTATCAGCAGCTGGATTGCTAGAAGACGGAAAAGAAATCTCCTCTTTATTTAACTCTATAGAAATTAAGATAGTTGATCTTGAAACTGGCCTATTTAATACAAGTATCAATATTGAAGATTTTGATGAAAGTTCTTTCTCTAGAAATCCTAATACATCAATAGAACTTACTTCTGATGCAGATATAGCATTACTAAAAAGAAGAGAGAACTTTCAGGCTATATATCTCCACTATGAAAATGAATCTCTTAAAGCAATTATATTGCCCGTTAGAGGTTACGGCTTATGGGGTACCATGAAGGGCTACTTGGCATTAGAGTCTGACCTTCAGACGGTAATAGGTTTAGAGTTTTTTGACCATAAAGAAACACCTGGATTGGGTGGAGAAATTGTGAATCCAAGATGGAAAGCTATTTGGAAAGGGAAAAAAGTTTATTCAGATTCAGGAGATGTGATCATCTCTGTGATCAAAGGATCAGTAGATAAAAGTAACAAAAATGCTAAGTTCCAAGTCGATGGTTTATCAGGTGCAACGATTACCAGTAATGGAGTTACTAATTTACTTTCTTTTTGGTTAGGGGAGATGGGATATGGCCCATTAATTAAAGAAATAAGATCAAAGGAGTCTGCTGATGTCTAAGGCAAAAGAAGTCTTATTGAATCCAATTTTTAACGATAATCCAATTGCTCTACAGATTTTGGGTATCTGCTCAGCTCTAGCCGTTACTGGCACCCTCTATATAACGCTAATTATGTGTGTTGCATTAACGTCAGTAGTGACTTTATCTAATTTTTTTGTTTCTCTAATAAGAAATCATATTCCAACTAACATTAGAATTATTGTTCAGATTTCAATTATCGCCACTTTAGTTATGTTGGTTGATGAGGTACTTCAAGCTTACGATTATGAAAGCAGTAAAACCTTGTCAGTGTTTGTAGGTTTAATAGTGACCAACTGTATAGTTATGGGTAGGGCAGAAGCTTTTGCAATGAAAAATGGCCCCATAATGAGTGCAATTGATGGTTTTGGGAACGGATTGGGGTATAGCATAATTCTCATCGTTATAGCGGTAATAAGAGAGTTTGTAGGAGCAGGAACCTTTTATGGAATAGAGATAATGCCATTAACAACTAATGGGGGTTGGTATCTTGCAAATAACTTCTTTCTCACCCCTGCAAGTTCATTTTTTATAATAGGTTTTACTATTTGGGCTTTAAGGCAATGGAAAACAGACCAGATTGAAGAGCCCGAATTTAAAATTTCAAAAAATAGTTTAGAAGCTGAGAAGAGGACTAACTGATGGTAGAAGAATATCTTAGTATTTTTATAAAAGCCGTCTTCATAGAGAATATTGCTATTAATTTTTTCCTTGGCATGTGTACTTTTCTAGCGATTTCAAAACGAATACAACCGGCCATAGGCCTTGGTATAGCCGTGATAGTTGTATTGGGGTTAGCTGTGCCGATTAATAATTTAATCTTTAATTTCTTTTTAATAGAAGACGCTTTATTCCCTGGTTCAGATCTACATTTTGTAGGGTTAATATGCTACATAGGCATCATTGCAGCCTTGGTTCAGATTCTAGAAATGTTTTTAGATAAATATTTGCCATCTTTATATAACGCATTGGGCGTCTTTTTACCTCTGATAACTGTAAATTGCGCAATTCTAGGAGGAGTCTTATTCTCTATTGAAAGAAACTTACTTTTTACTGAAAGTGTAGTTTATGGATTAGGTGCCGGTACTGGTTGGGCTTTAGCAATAGTAGCGTTAGCAGGAATAACAGAGAGACTTAAATATGCAGATATTCCGGAAGGTCTTCAAGGGTTAGGTATAACATTTATAACGGTTGGTCTCATGTGTTTCGGATTCTTATCTTTTGGAGGAATTTCTTTATAAAATGAATCTTCTACAAAATGAAATCTTCTTAGGGGTTTTGGTTTTTACCCTTGCAGTGAACTTAATGGTTTTTATTATCTTGGGTGCACGAAAGCTTTTAGTTTCTTCAGGTAATGTAAATATTTCAATGAACGAAGATGCTAAGTCTGTAGATGTGGAAGCGGGAGGAAAATTACTGCAAACACTTGCAGCTCAAAATTTATTCCTTTCTTCTGCATGTGGAGGTGGAGGTACCTGTGCCCAATGCAAATGTAGAGTTGTGAGTGGAGGTGGTTCAATACTGCCTACAGAGGAATCTCATTTTACTAATAAAGAAAAGAAAGAAGGGTGGAGATTATCTTGCCAAGTTCCTGTAAAGGACAATATGCAGATTGTCGTACCTGATGAGGTCTTTGGCGCAAAAAAATGGGAATGTGATGTCATCTCTAACAAAAATGTAGCAACCTTCATAAAGGAACTGGTTCTTAAATTGCCGGAAGGTGAGGATGTGGGCTTTAAGGCAGGAGGTTATGTTCAGATGGAGATCCCTCCTTATGAATTAGACTATAAATCTTTTAATATTGAAGAAGAATATCATGGCGATTGGGACAGATTTGGAGTTTGGGAAAATAAAGTTAAAACCCTTGAACCAGTTATAAGAGCTTATTCAATGGCTAATTATCCGAATGAAAAGGGCATAATGAAGTTCAATATAAGAATAGCTTCACCACCTCCTGGGACTAATTTTCCTCCAGGAGAAATGAGTTCTTATATTTTTAATCTTAAAGAAGGTGACAAGCTAACTATATTTGGACCGTTCGGAGATTTCTTTGCTGAAGATACAAATAACGAGATGGTCTTTATAGGGGGAGGAGCGGGCATGGCTCCAATGAGGTCTCATATTTTTGATCAATTACTAAGATTAAATTCAAAAAGAAAAATTACATTTTTTTATGGAGCAAGAAGCTTAAGTGAAATGTTTTACACTGAAGAATACGATAAATTAGCTAAAGAGCATGAAAATTTTGAATGGCATGTAGCTTTATCAGATCCGTTACCTGAAGACAATTGGGAAGGTCTTACTGGCTTTATTCATCAAGTAATCCATGACGAATATTTAAATGATCATCCTGCTCCTGAAGATTGCGAATATTATATGTGTGGCCCACCGATGATGATGGATGCTTGTTTCACGATGCTTGATAGTTTAGGTGTGGAACCAGGGGCAATTAAATTTGATGACTTTGGGAGTTAATATCTTAAATTGAAATTCTCTTACATAACTTCACTTATATTTTTTCTCCTTTTGCTTGTTTTCTTTCTTCTAGATTCCAATAAAGATCTTAAACCTTTATTCTTTGAAGGAGAGGTTATGGGTACGAGTTATAAAGTAATTCTTTATGGACAAGAGATTCAAACTTCAAAACAAGAAATTAATGATATTTTTGAGAATGTGAACCAAGAAATGTCTACGTACCTTACAACGTCATCTATTTCTCAAATCAACAACATTGATCTATTTGAGTGGTCTAAAGTTTCTAAAGGATTTATTCATGTTTTAAAGTTTGCTATAGAACTTTGTAATGATACTAACGGTGCATACGATGTTTCAGTAGGGAGATTAGTAAATACTTGGGGTTTCGGCCCAACTGAAGCGAGTCATATAACAAAAGATGAAGAAAAAAGATTAGTGGGCGAGATAGGGTGCGATTCTGTCCAAGCTGATCAAGAAGCTGTAAGAAGATTAAGAGACGTACATCTTGATTTTTCTTCTATTGCAAAAGGCTATGCTATAGATTTAGTTCATCTAGAACTTTTATCTGATACAAGCATTGAATCTCACTATATAGAACTTGGCGGAGAGATAAGAACTTCTCCTGTTAAGAAGGATAAGGTGGCTTGGGTGGTCGGTATAGAGGATCCTGAGCGTCCAAATAATTTTCTTATTAAACTTGAATCAAATATGTTTAAGGATTTTTCTGTCGCCACTTCAGGTGATTATAGAAACTTTAGAGCCTTTGATGAACAACTTGTTTCTCATACATTTAACATAAAGTTAGGTAAACCTAATGAATACTCAAAATCTTCTGTTACTGTAGTTGCTGAAAACGCAATGAAAGCAGACGCTTTAGCAACTGCTCTAAATGCAATGGGACAAGAAGAAGCTATTAAATATTCAAATAAAAATAATATAAAAGCTATTTTTATATCCAATCAAAATAAGCAATCAAACTTAATTTTTTCTAATTCCATGTCAAAAATAGTAAAATAAAAAAATGCTAACTGGTTTAATAACGTTTCTAGTTCTACTTTTAATTGTAACTGCAATGTCAGTAGGAATTTTCTTTGGTAAAAAACCCATATCAGGTTCTTGTGGTGGTTTAACAAACCTAGAGCCCGGTAGAGAATGTGAATTGTGTGGGGGAAACCCTTCTAAGTGTATTGAACAATAAAAAAGGAAGCTACAGCTTCCTTTTTTAATTATAAGAGCTCTACTAAAATTGATTCATGGTGTTATCTTCACCAGAAGCCTTTAAAGCTGCTTCGCCAGCAAAATACTCTTTATGATCATCACCCATATCTGATCCAGCCATATTTTGATGTTTAACGCATGCAATCCCTTCACGTATCTCTTTTCTCTGTACATTTTCTACGTAACCTAGCATTCCTTTGTCACCAAAGTATTCTTTAGCAAGATTATCTGTTGAAAGCGCAGCAGTATGATAAGTCGGTAAAGTAATAAGATGGTGGAATATACCTGCTTCTTTTGCAGCATCAGCTTGGAAAGTGCGTATTTGTTCATCAGCTTCTTTACCAAGATCCGAGTCATCGTATTTTTCATTCATTAGGTCATTGCTATCATATTCACTTACATCTTTTCCCGCTTCTTGCATCGTATTAAAAACTTGTTGTCTGAAATTTAAAGTCCAATTGAATGAAGGACTATTGTTGTAAACAAGTTTAGCATTAGGAATAACTTTCTTTATTTCATCCATCATTGCTCCGATTTGACCTATATGTGGTTTTTCAGTTTCGATCCAGATTAAATCAGCACCATTTTGTAAACTAGTTATAGAGTCTAGTATGCAACGGGCTTCACCGGTTCCTTCTTTAAATCTATATAAGTTGCTGGGAAGTCTTTTTGGTCTCACAACCTTTCCATGATGGTTTATTAAAACATCTCCATGATTCAATTCAGACTCAGGTAGCTCTTCAAGATCAAGAAAAGAATTATATTGATCTCCTAAGTCACCGACTTCATGAGTAATAGCTATTTGTTTAGTTAAACCTGCACCTAAAGAGTCAGTTCTGGCAACTATCACACCATCATCTACACCTAATTCTAAAAATGCATAACGAACAGCATTAATTTTTGCTAGGAAATCTGCGTGAGGGACTGTAACTTTCCCATCTTGGTGCCCGCATTGTTTTTCGTCAGAAACTTGATTTTCAATCTGTATACAGCAAGCTCCTGCTTCTATCATTTGTTTTGCCATTAAATAGGTGGCTTCTTCATTACCAAAACCAGCATCGATATCAGCAATTATTGGGACAATGTGAGTTTGGAAATTATCAATTTTGTCTTGAATTGTTTTCTTCACATCACCGGTTGCTTCATCTAATTCTCTAAATAAGCCGCCTAATTCTCTTGCGTCAGCTTGCTTAAGAAATGTATAGAGTTCATCGATTAAACTGGCAACTGTAGTTTTTTCATGCATTGACTGATCTGGCAGGGGTCCAAATTGAGATCTTAATGCAGCGACCATCCATCCCGACAGATATAAATATTTCTTATCTGTTGATCCAAAGTGTTTCTTTATGGATATTAATTTTTGTTGTCCTATAAACCCATGCCAGCAACCTAAGGACTGAGTGTAAGCTTCAGGATTAGAATCATAATCATCCATATCTTTCCTCATAATAGAGGCAGTGTACTTAGCTATGTCTATACCTGATTGGAATTGATTTTGTAATCTCATACGAGCAGCATGCTCAGGATTAACATTGACATGAGCTCCTTTGCCTTCTTTCTTAAGTTTTAAGAGGCTATCAATCATCTCTTTATAAATTGCCATATTTATTCCTTTATTATTACTAATAGGTTAAATTCAGTTTACTTTAATTTTTACACTCTGATGCATCAAAAAAAGAAAAGAAGTTTAACGAAGAATTGCTATAAATCAACTGTCTTTTAGCTGTTTTGCTAGTGTTTTTGCTATGCCGGTGTAAGAAGAAGGGGTAAGACTTTTGAGGGCTTGTCTTTCTTCTGAAGGGATATCAATCTTATCTATCAAATGATGGAGGTCTTCTTTGTTAATTTTCTTTCCTCTGGACAGCTCCTTCATTAGCTCATAACCGTCTTTAATTAAGTGTTTCCTAAATATTGTTTGCATAGCTTCTGTTAAAACTTCCCAAGAGTTATCAAGATCATATTTTAATTGATCTTTATTTATCTCTAATTTATAAATTCCTTTCAATAAAGAGGAGAGAGCGAGATTAGTATGCCCATAACATAAACCTATATTCCTCATCACCGTTGAGTCAGTTAAATCTCTTTGCCATCTGGAAATAACAACAGAATTAGATAGATGTTGAAAATTTGAATTTGCTAGGCCCAAATTACCTTCAGCATTTTCAAAGTCTATAGGGTTAACTTTGTGAGGCATTGTAGACGATCCAATTTCACCTTTTTTTAGTTTTTGTTTGAAGTAACCTAAAGATATGTATCCCCATATATCTCTACTAAAATCAGTAAGTACATTATTTAGCCTAACGTAATGAAAAAATAACTCGGCTATAGAGTCTTTTGGTTCTACTTGCGTGGTGTGTGTGTTTACCTCTAAACCTAATCCTTTAATAAATTGTCTAGAAACTATCTCCCAATTTACGTCAGGATAGGCAATTGCGTGCGCATTAAAGTTTCCTACAGCTCCGTTAATCTTCCCTTTTAAGGTAGTGCTTTTAATAGACTTGTTAATGGAGCTAACGCGATGAACAAAATTAGCAAATTCTTTTCCCATGGTAGTAGGAGATGCAGTTTGCCCATGAGTTCTTGATAACATCGGCGTATTTGAATATTTAATAGCCTTTTGTTTAAGGGCCTTAATGAGGTCATCAATATTTAAAGAGATAATTTCTGAAGCATCCTTAATCATTAATGAATAAGATAAATTGTTTATATCTTCTGAAGTGCAGGCAAAATGAATAAATTCAGAGTATTTATCTAAGGACTTAACATCAGAAAATTGCTCTTTTAGATAATACTCAATAGCTTTTACATCATGATTTGTTCTTTTTTCTATTGATTTAACACGTTTCGCATCTTTTAACGAAAAATTGTTAACTAATTCATTAAGATAGCTTATATTCTTAATTGATAATTTAGGAAGTTCTTTAATTTTCGAGGTATTGGCAAGATGTTTAAACCATTCAACTTCTATAAACAGTCTATACTTAATTAAACCGTATTCACTCGTTACATATCTTAATTCAGCATTTACAGCATTATATCGCCCATCAAGAGGTGAAATGGATAACAAAGAATCTGTCTTCATCTAAACATTATAACTTATGTCTACAAATGCTTGCCTTGTAATTAAACTAGTCGCAAACTAGGTGTTATGAAAAAGAATTTATTAATTTGGTTAAGTTTATTGCTTAGCTTTAATGTGCTTACGAAGACAGTTATTCATGTTGGTCTCTTGATAGATGGTAGTAATGACAATCCTATGAACGAAATGTCTATATATGTAGTAGATAATAAAGTCTCTGAAGTTGTTACTGGTTATGTAGACCCTGAACCTGATGACGAATACATAGATTTAAGCGGATACACGGCACTTCCTGGATTGATTGACATGCATGTTCATCTCACGTCAAATCAAAGTAGCACTAATAGGTACATTGAAAGCACAAGCTTAAACCCTGCGGACTACGCAATTAGGTCAGTAAGTAATGCCAAAAAAACTCTTTTAGCAGGATTTACAACTGTACGAAACTTAGGAGATTCAGATGCAGTTACTATTTCTTTAAGAAATGAAATTTCTAAAGGAACTGTAATAGGCCCAAGAATTTTCTCGGCTGGTAAATCAATAGCCTCTACAGGTGGTCACGCAGATGGTACTAATTCATTAAATAAAGAACTGTCTTCTGATCCAGGACCAATGAATGGAATTATTAACAGTTCAGATGACGCGTATAAAGCAGTAAGGCACAGGTATAAAGAAGGAGCCGACTTGATTAAAATTACTGCAACTGGAGGAGTCTTAAGTAATGCTAAGAATGGTCAGAACCCTCAAATGACGGAAGAAGAAATAAGATCAATCGTAGATGCTGCTAGAGATTATGGTTTTAAAGTTGCTGCACATGCTCATGGATCTGAAGGTATTATCCGTGCTGTAAAAGCAGGAGTTAACTCAATAGAGCATGGCACACTTATGGATGCTGAAGGTATGGCCCTTATGAGGCAGGAAGGTGTTTATTATGTACCCACACTATTGGCTGGTGCTTGGGTTGCAGAAAAGGCTTTGATAGAAGACTATTACCCTCCCTTTGTTGAAAGAAAGGCACTTGAAATAGGACCGCAATTAATTTCTACTTTTTCTAAAGCTTATCAAGCCGGAGTCAAGATCGCGTTTGGTACAGACACAGGTGTAACTCCTCATGGAGATAATGCTAAAGAATTTAAATTAATGGTTGATGCTGGCATGACTTCAAAGGAGGCCATTCTTTCAGCTACATTACACGCCTCAATTTTACTTGGAGAACAAGAAAATCTTGGCTCTATATCAAAGGGTAAGCTTGCAGATATAATTGCTGTATCTGGCAATCCCTTAGAAGATATCACAAATTTAGAATCAGTAGATTTTGTTATGAAAGATGGTAATGTAGTAAAAAAACCATAGAAATTATGAAACTTTACAACTCAATAGGACCCAATCCACACGTAGTAAGAATGTTCATTCAAGAGCTTGGAATAGATCTTGAATCAGTCGAAGTAGATTTAATGGCTGGAGAGAATAGACAGCAAGACCACTTGATCAGGAATCCTTCAGGCCAGATGCCTACTTTAGAACTTGATAATGGTGATTTTATATCTGAAATAACTGTTATTTGTGATTTCTTAGATGAACAACAAGGATATACGGATCTTATAGGCAAGACTCCAGAAGATAGGGCAGAGACAAGAATGTGGACTAGAAGAATTGATCTACAAATAGTAGAACCCTTAACTAATGGCTTCAGATTTTCTGAAGGTCATGATTTCTTTAAAGACAGACTGAGACTTATACCGCAAGCAGCTGATGACTTAAAAACTTTAGCTCAAGAAAGAATAACTTGGTTAGATGAGCAGATCAAAGATAAAGAATTTATTTGCGGAGATAGATTTTCTTTAGCTGATATCATGCTTTATTGCTTCTTAAATTTTGGAACGACTATTGGTCAACCGCTAAATGAAGATAATAAGAACGTAGTTAATCTTTACAATAAAATTCATTCTAGACAAAGCGCATCAGCTTAAAAAATGCAAGAAGATAGAATTAGAGCTTGGCTTTGTTCTATAGCTGTTTTTTTAATTATTCTGATTTGGTCCACGTCTAGTTTTTACTAATTTTGGATTGGTACGTCTACATATTGGAGTGTAAAGATCAATCACTCTATACAGGCATTACAAATAATTTGCAGAAAAGGATAATTGCACATAATTCTGGCAAAGGGGCTAAATATACCAAAGCTAGATTGCCAGTAAAGCTGGTTTATAAAGAATCTTATAAAACAAAAGGCGATTCTTTGAAAAGAGAATTTGAAATAAAAAAGTTAAAAAGAACTGAAAAATTAAATCTAATTAATTAATTCTATTTCTCCACCACCTAAACACTCATTTTCATTATAAATAACTACGGATTGTCCTGGGGTTACAGCCCTTTGAGGTTCTGCAAATTTTACTATGATTTTATCTTCATCTATTTGGATGTCACATTCTTGGTCTTCTTGTCTATATCTAACTTTAGCCGTACCCTTAAACTCTCTACCAATATCGTCGCTTAGTAAAAACTTATTCCTAGTTACGAGTTCATTTGAAAAGAGCAGGGGATGGTCGTTGCCTTGAACAACAGTAAGTGTATTTGTATTAATATTCTTACTGGCTACGTACCAAGGATTATTTTTTGATCCTTTTTGGCCTCCAATACCAATTCCTTGTCTTTGGCCTAATGTATAGTATTGAAGACCTTTATGTTCGCCTAGCTCATTACCATCTTCATCTATAATTTTTCCAATATTCTCTTCAACATAATTTGATATAAATTCTGGAAAAGGCCGTTCACCAATAAAACAAATACCTGTACTGTCTTTTTTCTCACTTGTCACTAATGAATTATCTCTAGCTATTTGTCTTACCTGGTTTTTATCTATGTCGCCAATTGGAAAAAGAGTTTTCGATAATACATCCTTATCAATTGCATGTAGAAAGTATGTTTGATCTTTATTTACATCAAAAGCTTTTAATAATTTGGAATGATTTGTTTGAGCATAATGGCCTGTAGCAATGTAATCAAAGTTTTGTGTTATTGCGTAGTTATAAAATTCTTTAAATTTAATCTCTTTATTACACAAAATATCAGGGTTTGGAGTTCTTCCTTGCTCTAATTCTTCTAAAAAGTAAGTAAATACTCTATCTTTATATTCTTTAGCAAAATTAACCTCATAAAGGGGGATATTTAATTGGTCTGCAACAAAGACAGCATCCATAAAGTCTTCTTTTACGCTGCAATAAGGTGATCCATCGTCATCGTCCCAGTTTTTCATGAATAGACCATGTACATCATATCCTTTCTCTTTAAGAATGAATGCTGAAACAGATGAATCAACACCACCTGACATGCCCACTAAGACCTTTGTTTTACTCATAAAAGCTTAAATTAACCTTATTTTCCTTTTAATATATAATGCTGCCCACAAAAAGG
>CAJWKH010000033.1 GCA_913042085.1 uncultured Gammaproteobacteria bacterium
CAACTTGCAAAGATTGGAGTAAATTTAAGCACATACCAATATGAATTTTTTAACAGGTTCAGAGATGTGCTGATAGAAGGCTTAAACCCATCAGAAAAAAATAATAAATTTAAGTTTCTTGAAGAAGCAGATGTTAGGTTAATTAAGGGCTGGGAGCGATCTAAGTCGCTATTAAACTCTTTGCAAGATTCTATCGAAAAAGACCTTGCCATTGGCTATACGAGTCAAGGTCCACATAGGATGGATTGTGAATACTATATGAACGGCAAAATAGCTTCTTCTGTTTTGTCTAGAGGCCAGCTTAAAGTATTGATTTTGTTAATATTTTTAGTAAACCACAAACTTATAAACTCCTTTTTTGAGAGCGACACGGTTCTACTAATAGACGATCTTGGATCTGAGTTAGATCTAGATAACCTAGAGCTTGTTCTTTCAGAAATATCAAATACGCCCAACCAGGTTATTTTGACTGGAATAAAGGGTGAGGATTTAGAAAAAATAGTGTCAAATTTCAGTAAGTTTAAAAGGATAAATTTATAAATTTATATTAAAATACATAGATGCCAGCAAAGAAAAAAGCAGCTAAAACAAAAACCCCCAAAACCCCTAAAAAAGAACCTAAAAAAGTAGCTAAAAAGGCTTCTCCAAAAACTTCAAAGAAGTCATCTAAGAAGCAGCAAGATGATTCTTATGATTCTTCAAGCATAACTGTACTGAAGGGCCTTGAGGCCGTAAAGAAAAGGCCAGGTATGTATATTGGAGATACCGACGACGGGACTGGACTTCACCATATGGTCTATGAGGTGGTTGATAATTCAATAGACGAGGCTTTGGCCGGTCATTGTGACGAAATAACGGTAAAAATCCTTTCGGATGACAGTGTGGTCGTTACAGACAATGGAAGAGGCATACCCACAGACAAACACGAAGAAGGGGTCTCAGCAGCAGAAGTAATCATGACTAAGTTGCATGCGGGAGGAAAGTTTGATGACAACTCATATAAAGTTTCTGGAGGACTTCATGGTGTGGGGGTGTCTGTTGTAAATGCACTTTCAGAAGAGTTAAAACTTACAATTCACAGAGGGGGCAAGACCCACGAACAAACTTATTCAGATGGAAAACCAACAAGCAAGCTCAAGGTTGTAGGAAAGACAGGTAAGACGGGGACAGAGGTCATGTTCGTTCCTTCCGTTACCACGTTTTCAAATATTCTTTTTGAATACGACATATTAGAGGCCAGACTTAGAGAGCTATCATTCCTAAACTCAGGATTAAAAATAAATCTTGAAGATGACAGGACCTCAAAGAAGAAAGAGTTTTTACACGAAGGCGGTTTGGCTGAGTTCGTAGCTTTTTTAAATAAAAAAAGAACCACAGTCAATTCAATATTTCATTTTGTAAAAGAATCAAAGGACGGAATTACTATTGAAGTATCTTTGCAATGGAATGATGGATATCAAGAAAACATTCAGTGCTACACAAATAATATAAAACAAAGGGACGGAGGGACGCACCTTATAGGTTTCAGGACCGCATTAACGAGAACTTTAAATAACTATATGGATAGGGAGGGGATGAACAATAAAGAAAAGGTGTCCACTTCAGGAGACGACGCAAGAGAAGGGCTGGTAGCCATAGTGTCTGTTAAAGTTCCAGATCCAAAATTCTCTTCCCAAACAAAAGACAAGTTAGTTTCTTCAGAGGTAAGGCCTGTAGTTGAACAAGAGGTATATAAAGCCCTTACAGAATTTTTATTAGAAAATCCTGCAGAGGCCAAGTTAATAGCCACTAAGATAATTGAAGCAGCCCGAGCTAGAGAGGCAGCAAGGAAGGCCAGAGAATTAACCAGAAGAAAGGGAGCTTTTGAAGGCGGAGGTCTTCCCGGAAAACTTTCAGACTGTCAGGAAAAAGATCCGGCTAAAAGTGAAATTTATTTAGTTGAGGGAGAGTCGGCAGGGGGGTCGGCCAAACAAGGAAGAGACAGACATTTCCAAGCCATACTTCCTATGAAAGGAAAAATACTCAATGTTGAAAAGGCGCGCCTAGACAAAGTTCTTTCTTCTGAAGAAATAATTATTCTAATAACTGCTCTGGGGTGCGGGATAAAGGGAGAAGATTGGCAGGAAGAAAAGCTCAGGTACCACAGAATTATAATTATGACAGATGCGGATGTTGATGGCTCTCATATACGCACCTTATTACTAACATTGTTTTACAGACAAATGCCAGAACTTATCGAAAAGGGCTACATATATATTGCGCAACCACCTCTTTATAAATTAAAGAAAGGAAAGCAAGAAACTTATGTAAAAGACGACACTGAGCTTAGAGAGCTTTTAGTTGCGGAGATCTTAGATGATGCACAGCTAGTGCTAAACAAGAAGGGAGAATCTATTAGCGGAGAGGCCCTTGGAAAATTTATTTCTCAACATGAAAAAGTTCAATCGTTAGTTAATGGCCTTACACATAACTATCCTATTGAGTTACTTGAAAGCATAAAGCATGTGGAAATATTAAAAGGACTCGAGAAAGAAAAAGATGTAAAGGCGTGGTGCAAGTCTGTAGAGAAGCATTTAAACAATAATGCGAACCAGGGATTTGCTTGGTCGGTGGAAGCGCTGAAAAATGAAGAGAGCGGTACAACCGAACCAAACGTTAATCTTATAAAGCACGGAACATCTTCATCCTGGGTATTAAATAAAACATTCTTTCGATCAAAGGCTTATAAAGATATAGCGACGCACGGAGCCGAGATGTCCGATATCTTCAACAAAGACAGTTATTTTGAAATTAATTCCAAAAAGATACCGGTAGATAACTTTGCAAATGCCCTTGAAGAGGTTCTATTAATTTCTGAACGATCGTTTACCAAATCTAGGTATAAGGGACTTGGAGAGATGAATGCTGATCAGCTCTGGGATACCACCATGAACCCAGACATGAGAATTTTGGGCCAGGTCAGTGTAGAGGACGCTCAAGTGGCGGATGATCTGTTTCATGCCCTAATGGGAGACGAAGTAGAACCCAGAAGGGAGTTCATAGACGAGAATGCAAAGCTGGTTGTGAATCTTGACGTTTAGCCGGAAAGATTTAAATTTTTTTCAGTCCAAACTCTGACTTCTTCAGCAGATTTTTTAGAATCTACTACTTCAATGGGCTCGCCTATAAACAACTTTATAGTTCCAGAATGTTTTATAAATTTATGGGCAGGCCAGCAATCCCCTGAGTTGTGACAAATAGGCAAAACCTTAACGTTGTTACGTTTGGCCAGTTCAAAACTGCTTCTGGCATAATTTCCTACCTTCCCCTGCTCTACCCTAGTACCTTCTGGAAAAAGCAAAACAAATAATCCTTCTTCCAGTCTTTTCGATCCTTCATCAAGAGTTTGTAAAATTGCTTCCTTGGGTTTGCCCCTGTTAATAGCTATAGGTTTTAACATACTCATGGCCCACCCCCATAGAGGAATATATAGAAGTTCTTTTTTTAATAGAGTGCATAAGGGGTGAAAAAGGTATTGCATAGAAAAAGTCTCCCATTGACCTTGGTGGTTAGAAACTATTACGCAAGGTTGGGTTGGCATATTTTCCTCTCCCTCAACTATCAATTTGATATTGCAAGTAACATAAAGGAACCAATTGGCAAACCTGGGCCATATAGAAAAAAATTTTAAGCGGCTATTCAGGGACATGAATGGTCCTAGTATGCAAGCCAAAAAACTTGCTAATAACCCAGACCCAAGATACCCAATATAAAAGACAAGTGATCTTAAGTAAGCCATTTAGACTTCTTGTTTTAGGATGTAATTAACTGCACCACTTAAGTCATCAAAACATTGCTCATGGGGCGGGCTGTTCTTTGTTCCAAAAACTTTTTCACCATAGCCGCCTTTTTTTATTAACAGAGGGATGCAGCCAAATTTTCTACCAGCTGCTATATCTGATTCCTTGTCGCCTACGAAATACTTCCCCTTTAAGGACATTTCTAGGCCTTGTTCAATTTCTTGCAAAAGACCAACTTCAGGCTTTCTGCACTTGCACTTAGATTCTGGCGCGTGAGGGCAGTAAGCTATGTAGTTTATTTGTCCCCCGAACTCAAAAAGAAGGTCTATCATGTGATCGTGAACAGTTCCTAGTTCTTCTTCAGAAATAATTTCTTTTTCAATGCAGGCTTGGTTAGTTGCAATGGCTACCTTATACCCATTAGTTGTAAGTTTAGCTATAGCCTCTAAGCTGCCTTCAATGGCTTCAAACTCCTCTGGGCGAGTTACGTAAGTCATTAGATCGACATTAATGACCCCGTCCCTGTCCAATATGACTATTTTTTCTTCCTTCAAGCTACTTTTTTAATTATCTATAGTTTCCTTGAAATATTCTGAGATTGAGTCTATATCCATTCTTTTTTGCTCCATAGTATCTCTGTCCCTGATGGTGGCCGTTCCGTCTTCTAGTGATTCAAAGTCTATGGTTATGCAGATGGGGGTTCCTATTTCATCGTGACGCCTATAGCTTTTGCCGATATTGCCTGAATTTTCGAATAAAACTCTGCCTAGGCCCTGGCTTTGGAGAACATTTTTTAAATTTTTTGCCGTTTTTACTAAATCTTCATTATTCCTTTTAAGAGGTATCACTGCAGCTTTTATAGGTGAAAGGTGAGGTTTTAAGGACAAAACGGTTCTTTCTTTACCTCCTTCAAGTCCTTCAACTCTATATGCTTCGTTTAATATTGCCAAAAAACCACGCTCTACACCGGCAGAGGGTTCAATAACGTAAGGAACCAACCATTCTTTAGTTTCAGGGTCCTGAACTGCAAGTTTGGCGTTAGAATCGCTATTTTTATTCACTTTTGCGGTTAAATTAAGTTCCGATTGGTTCCTGGAGTGTGATCCTAGATCAAAATCAGTTCTATTGGCTATTCCTTCAAGTTCTTCTAGGCCGTGAGGGTATTTATACATGATATCCACTGTTGCCTTTGAGTAATGGGCCAAATCATCCTTAGGAACCTCTAGAAGTTCTAGGTTGTCCTTGCTAATCCCCTGTTTCTCCCACCAATCTACCCTTAAATCTGTCCACGTTTTGTGCCATTTTTCATCCTCTCCGGGTCTGACAAAAAACTCCAACTCCATTTGTTCAAACTCCCTGACTCTGAATATAAAGTTTCTGGGCGTAATTTCATTTCTAAACGCTTTCCCCATTTGTGCTATTCCAAAAGGCAAGTGGTGTGGAGTAGAATCTAGAACATTCTTAAAGTTAGTAAATATTTGTTGCGCTGTTTCTGGTCTTAGATAAGCAAAAGAGGACCCGTCATCAACTGGCCCAACGCTAGTTTTAAACATTAAATTAAAAGGCCTTGGTTCAGTTAGATCTTCAGAGCCACATTCAGGACATTTATTGCCTTTAATGTGGTCAGCTCTAATTCGAGATTTGCAGCTTCTACAGTCAACTAGCGGATCTGAAAAAGTTTCTTCATGACCCGAATGTTTAAGCACCAGAGGGTTGGCCAGAATAGAAGAATCAATGCCTTCTATGTCATCTCTTTCATAGACCATAGAATTCCACCAAGAACGCTTTAAGTTGTTTTTAAACTCTACTCCCAATGGTCCGTAATCATACAAACCTTGCAGCCCCCCATAGATCTCATTGGACTGAAAAATAAAACCCCTTCTTTTACAAAGAGCAACTAATTTATCCATGGATTCAGCTGTCATAATCTGCCTATTAGTAAGTACTTACTTCTTTTAATATCCTTTATTTATAGTGATCTTCATTGGCTGCCTTTCTATATTTTTTATATTCCCAGGCGTACTGTTCGGGTGCTAGCATTATACATTTTTCTAATTCTTTATTCATTGTATCAACGCCTTCTTTGATTGTATGAGGCATTTCTAATTGAGGACTAAATATTAATTTAAAGTCATTTCCTTTGGGTCCTCTGATGCAAACCATAGAGTGAACTCTTGCTTTTGTTTTGTTGTGTAATTTCCACACCAAGGACATGGAAAGACACTCCCGTCCAAAGAACTTTGATATCTCTCCGCCAGACAATTCAGGAACCTGATCTGATGCAATAGCTACAGCCTCACCCCTGTTTAAATTGTTGAGCAATTTTTTAACGCCTGAGATATTTACTTCTACCATGTTTACACCCATTTTTGCCCTGGCTTTTTTTACAAATTCATCAAGGTAGCTATTCTTAATTTTTGAATAGGGCACAGAACAATCCAAGCTCTGTCCTAAGAAGTTAATCAGAATTTCGATGTTAGCTTGATGTGGAGTAAATAAAAGCAAGCCACAACCATCTTTAATAGAATCTAGCACACTATCAAAACCTTCAACCTGTATAGACTTAGGAAGGCAGTTGCCTGGAAGCTTAATCCAAACATATCCGCTTTCAAGCAATGTAGTGCTGGTTTCAACTAGACTTTTTTTACACAGACTTAAAATTTCATTATTAGATAGTTCAGGAAACGCGAGCCTAAGGTTAACTAGAGTTATATTTTTGTGCCTATTTGGAAAAAAAAATAAGATTTCCCCTAAGATCTTGCCGAAAGTCCTTAAAGTTTTTAAGGGCAATATAGAAATAATAAATAAAAAGGGCCTTATTATTACTTTAAAAAGAAACATTTATTCCTTTTAGCTTCTCCAAAAAGCAGGAGTGAACACCAAAAGCAGGGTAAATATTTCTAATCTTCCTAGCAGCATTGCCAGGCAAAGGCCTAGTTTAGAGGCATCATTCAGCTCTTTGTAGTTGCTTGAAACCTCTCCCAAGCCCGGGCCTAAGTTATTTAATGTGGCGCCAACAGCAGAAAATGAAGTTAAAAAGTCATTGCTTTGAGAAAGCATGAACATTAAAAGAACCACAAAAATAGCAACATAAATAGAAAAGAATCCCCACACAGATTCAGAAACTCTTGGATCTAAAGACTTCTTGCCAAATTTAATTGTTACAACTGCATTTGGGTGAATCAGTTTAGTAATTTCACCTACCCCCTGTCTCATTAGAACCAAAGCCCTTATAACTTTAATTCCTCCGCCTGTAGACCCTGCACAAGCCCCTATAAATGCTGCCGAAAGAAGCATTATGGGCACAAATAAGGGCCAGTTAGCATAATTGGAGGTTAGATAGCCTGTGGTTGTGCCAATTGAAACGGCCTGGAAGATACTATCTGCTAACATATTTTCGTTTATCTCTGTACTCACATAAAGTGTTATGTAGGTTATTAAGCCTGTTGTAGCTAATATTGATAAATATAACTTAACCTCAGAGTCATAAAAGTAGTGAAGAGCTCTTTTTTTAGTCCAAGCAATATAGTGAAGTGCAAAATTAATACCAGACACAACCATGAAGACGACTGCCGTCCATCTGAGAGAAGTTTGTTCAAAGTATGCGAAGCTTGCATCATGGGTTGAGAACCCACCAATAGAAATAGTTGAAAAGGCATGACAAACCGCATCAAACCAAGACATGCCAAAAATCTTGTACAAAGTAGCACACATTATAGTCATGGTTAAGTACACAAACCAAAGAGCTTTGGCTGTTTCTGTTATTCTTGGTGTTAGTTTGGCATCTTTCATCGGCCCAGGAGTTTCTGCTTTATAAAGCTGCATGCCTCCAACGCCTAACAGTGGTAATACAGCAACTGCTAAAACAATTATTCCCATTCCTCCTAACCATTGAAGGAATTGCCTGTAGAAAAGCAAAGACCTTGCCATTTCATCTAATCCAACAAAAACAGTAGCTCCAGTTGTTGTCAAGCCAGAAATGGACTCAAATAGGGCATCTACGTAGCTAACTTCTTCTAAATTAGCTAAAAAGAATGGAATTGATCCAAAAAGAGCCAATACTGTCCAGAAAAAAACAGTTATTATGAATCCATCTTTTGTCCTTAGATCCCCTTTTCTTTTTTTTGCCAAGAAATACATTAGAAAGCCTATAAAGAAAGTGCAAAATCCTGTATAAATAAAGTTATATACGTAGTCTTCTTCGCCATAAAAATAGGCTAAAAACCCAGGTATTATTTGAGCAATACTAAAAAACATTAAAAGTGTTCCTAGTATTTTTGTGGTGTAGGGTAGGGGCATTCTGCTTTTATTTAGGGGCGAAGGTTTCTTTGACTTGTTTTATTGCACTTTTGTCTGTTAAAAAGAGTATAACGTGGTCGTTCTCCCTCAAATGGACGTGATCATGGGCGATCTTTCCTTTATCATCTCTTATAAGTGCTCCTATTGTCACACCCTCTGGTAAACTAATTTCACCAAGTTCCTTGCCTATACTGCTTTGTTTTCCTGATTTAGACTCTTGCGCTATAGCTTCAATTGCTTCAGCAGCTCCATTTCTAAGTGAGTGAACCCTTACTACATCCTTCCCTTCTATTTCTGCCAAGAAAGTCCCTATGGTTATTTGAGAAGGCGCAATAGCAATATCAATACCTTTTGTTTGGACTAAATCAACATAAGCGGTCTTGTTAATCAAAGCAACTGTTTTGAGTGCTCCCATTTCTTTGGCCAAAAGGCATGACATAACATTGGCTTCATCATCGTTTGTTACTGCAGCAAACACATCTGTATTTTCTACATTTTCTTCGTGCAATAGTTTTTTATCACAAACGTTTCCTTCTAGCACAATAGAATTTTCTAATTTTTCAGATAATCTTTTTGCTCTTTCATGGCTCTCTTCTATTATTCTAACCCTGTGGTTGTTTTCAATTCTCTTGGCAAGACGGGCACCTATTTTTCCACCTCCCGCAATAATTATATTTTTGTAAGGCTCTTCTTTTTTCCTCATTTCGTTAACCACTTTTGAGGCTTCACCCTTTTTCGATATAAAAAAGACTTCATCATTTGCTTCAATGATTGTTGAGCCTAATGGGATTATAGATTCACCCTTTCTAAATATTGCAGCTACCCTGGAATCAATTTTTGGCATATGCTTTTTCAGGTCTCCTATTTCATGACCTATCATTGGCCCACCTTCAACAGCTCTTACGGCAACCAAATTCAGTTTTCCTTGACCAAATTCCATAACCTGTAAGGAGCCCGGTATCTCTATTAAGCCTTGAATGTGTTCTGTAATTAACTGTTCTGGGCTAATGTGTATGTCTACTGGAATTTCTCCTGAGTCCATGGCCTCTTTAGTCTTACCTTTGAGATAAGAGATTTCCCTAACTCTAGCAATTGTTTTTATAGATTTATTGAGAACCTTAGCAATCATGCAAGAGACTATGTTTGTTTCATCACTTCCTGTAACTGCCACCACCATATCCGCTTCTTGTATTCCGGCGTTAACTAGAATATTAGGGTATGAGGCTTCGCCTAAGAGGGTTTTAATGTCTGCTTCTTCTTCAAGCCTGTGCAGTTCAGAAGAATTATGATCAACCACTACGAGGTCATTTTCTTGAGACAAAAGAGAAGCAAGCGTGCTCCCTACAGCCCCGGCCCCCAAAATAACTATTTTCACAAGCTTTTAATAAGACACTTTATTTTAGGACGGATTATAGTCCTATTTTAGTTTTAGAAAATACTTATTGAACATTGCTGCTAAATTTATTTTCTTGGTCAATTAAAGAGCGATATCCTCTTATAAACTCTTCCGATCGAACAGCGCTTTTGCCTTCCATTTGAACTGTATCAATTTTAATTGCTGTTTCTTGACTGCAGCCAACTAATAATTTCCCATCTTCTGACACGCCCATCTTCCCAGGGCCAAGTTTTGAAGTATTTTCAGTGGGTGAACTTTTGTAAATTTTTACCCTTTTATTTCCTAAGAAGGTAAAGGCTCCGTATTTCGGATTGAGCGATCTGATTTTTTGGTCAATTTCATTAGATGCACAATTCCAATCTATTTTTTGAAAATCTGAATTAATCTTAGGTGCGAATGTCGCCTTAGAGTTTTCTTGAGGAGTTTCTTTTAATTCTCCTTTCTCAAATTTTATAAGAAAATTTAAAAGACTTTTTTTGCTTAGTTCTACAAATTTACTTTCTAGTGTGCCCAAGTCGTCTTCTTTTTCAATTTTACATTTATGGACTTCTAAGATAGGCCCTTCATCAAGGCCTTCTGTCATTCGCATGTAACTAATGCCTGACTCATTTTCTCCAGAATATATAGAGTATTCCATTGGTGCCGCCCCTCGCCATCTTGGAAGAATGGACGCATGAACATTGACAGACCCTCTTTTAGCAATATCTAAAACTTTTTTTGGTATTAAAAGTCCATAGGCAACGACTAGTAAAAGGTCAGGTTTTAAGGACTCTAAAGACCTTACAATGCTTTCATCTTTCAAAGAGGTTGGTTGTAAAACCTCAATACCATTATTAAGGCCAATTTCTTTTACTGGAGAAGGTTTAACTTTTTTCCCTCGTCCTGAGCCCCTGTCTGGTTGGGTCAAAATACATTTAATTTCGTGCTGGCTATCAAGCAATAACTTTAAATGATCAGCGGCAAATTGGGGGGTGCCAGCGAAAACTATGTTCATTGTGATTTTGATGCCTTTTGTTTAATCATTTTTTTTCTAATCATCTCTCTTTTAAGGTTTGAAAGATAGTCAACCATCATCTTCCCTTCTAAGTGATCCATTTCATGCTGTATAACCACCGAGAGTATGTCTTCAGCAATTAAGTTAAATTCTTTTCCGTCAATTCCGAGCGCCTTTATTTCTACAGAAGTTGGCCTTTCAAGCTCTTCAAAGATTCCAGGAACAGATAGGCACCCCTCAGAATAGGACTTATTTTCATTATTAATGATTTTATTGATTGTAGGGTTAATTAAAACCAGAGGGTTATTCTTCTCGTTACTTACGTCTACAACGATAACTCGTTTATGGACGTCCACTTGTGTGGCAGCCAATCCAATGCCATCGCCATCGTACATCGTTTCTAGCATGTCTTTAGATAGTTTGATTATAGAATCGTCTACCTCCTTTACAGGCTCAGCCACCGTTCTTAATTTTGGATGTGGAAATATTAATATTTTTAAAGTGGCCATGATTTAATTTCCATTATATTAGTATACAATTTTGCTTTTGGAGAAA
>CAJWKH010000034.1 GCA_913042085.1 uncultured Gammaproteobacteria bacterium
CTATTCTTATTCTTTGAAAGGCTATATTTGGTAACAAGACAGTTGTCAGAAGAAGGTTTAGAGAAATCTACTTTAAAAGAATTAATTTCATCTTTTCTTGTACCGAAGACTGGGGCAGGGCGAGAATGCGATCTCTTAGAATGCGAAATAGAGGAGTTGAAAACCCAACCTCCACTAAGTTGTTTCGAAAACTTTAATTCATAAGAGTTTGATAAGTAATGTTCCCAAGCTGCTTTAGCATTGAATTTCGTGCGGTCATATTTTAATTCAGTCACAAAGTACTTATCAGTGATGTAAGAGTTTGTGAGATTCAAACCATTAATGTGACCACTTTTAGAATCATTCGTTAGAAAATTTCTTATATCGTAATACGAACCAATTGATATAAAGTGTTGATCAGATAATGCAGATCCAAATTCCAAGCGATACTGTTGCGAGCTAAGCAAAGCCTTATCGGCTAGCAAAACCATAAATCCTGTAACGCTAGTATTAATAAATGGTCTGCTAAAAAAAGAATTTTCTTCAAGGTTAAAGATTCTATTTATTGAGATTACTGCCGTGGACATATCAAATCTATCAAATTTGTCTAGACGTTCATCTGTTAAAGAAAATATATAGTTTACTGTATCACCTCTGGGGTGCTTAAGATCTTGATTGACAGTGTATGAATATCTAAAGTTTTTGGTTATGTCGCCTTGCGTTTTGGAGTCTTCGGAGACAAGTAAAGGAAATCCTGCAATCTCAATAAAATCTGCATCTATGCCCGCATTAGCGTTACTGGAACGCGTGAGTCCCATACCAATTGTATGTCGGCATTGAAACTCGCTATCCGCTTCAACAATAGCCTCTAAAAAACTTTCAACTTTCTTAAGTACCTCTTCAGGTGGATCGTATTTCTTGACGCTGGAAAGATAAAGCTTAGCTGAGGGATAAGCGTTCAACCTAAAATAAAGAACACCAAGTTCTAGTCTAATCCTTGGCAAATCAGGTTCATAAATTAGCATCTGTTCGAAAACACTTATAGCTGCCTCTAAATCGCCTAAAATAATTGATAAATTTGCGTATTTGAATAAGTTATCTAAATTGGTTGGGTCATCCATTAAAGAATTAAAGATTTCCTGTCTTTCTTCTTCCGCAGCCTCTATCTGCTTCGGATCAGTTATAACGGGAGAAACGTTATCAGTTAAGACGGGTTGATTGACAAGCAACAAGCTAAGCATAAAAAGAGGCGGTATAAAGTTTAGGATTCTTCGCATAAACAGAAAATAGCCGAATTATAGGCCTCCAATAAAAAAATTTGATAAATTATCAGTTATTTAAGGTTTAAAATAAAGCATTTTTAATGTATAAATGACATCTAATCAATTTTTTGTCAGAAAATATGAGTAAAACCAGAGAAAGAACTGAACAAAGGCTAGTGAGTGCAACCATAAAGGTCTTAGATGCAGAAGGTTACAAAGATATTAGTGTTAAAAAGATAACGAAAGAGGCCGACGTGGCTTACGGAACCTTCTATAATTATTTCTCTTCTTTAGATGATGCACATGAAGCAGCTGTCACTAACCTAATAAAAATAAAAGTAGAGCAATGGCTTGTTAATTCCCAGACTGAAGAGAGCCCTTTGTTAAGAATCTTTGAGGCATTATTTCAACTCCTTCTAACTTTCGAAAACTCACCCTCTCTAGATTGGATAATTGAAAGACCTTTGGTTTTGCACCGTATTTATGAAAACACCTCGGAACGAGCTATGGAAGACTTAGTGATACAAGCCATAAGAAGAGGAGAAGTTCCTCAACCGGAATTGGACACTCTTATACACTTTAGAAATGCAAGGGAAACTGTTAGATGGGCTCAAATAGGAGCCTTTAGAAGGTTGACTAGCGGAGATGACCCAAGAAAAATATATGTCGAATATTTTTCAACCCTGAATATGTTTAATTTACCTCCAGAAAAGGTTAAAGAGCATCTTTACTATACTCTTTCAAAGTACGTCTAAGAAAGCATTATTCCAAATATAAGTGATGAACATGAGTAAACTAGGCAGAAAATCTTTAATCCCTTTTGCAATTATCCTTGCCTTTTTTCCCTTACTCAATCCTTTAGGAGTATTTACTGAGTTAAGACTGACTTCTTTTGACACTTTTCAAGTTCTCTTTCCCAGAGTTACTTTAGAAGAGGATCCAGTAATTGTTATTGATATTGATGATGAATCTTTAAATAGGCTAGGGCAATGGCCTTGGTCACGAAATACATTAGCTGCTTTAACTGATAAAACAAAACTTTCAGCTGCAACGGGTTTTGATATTGTTTTTGCTGAACACGATAGAACGGGATCAAAAGAGCTTCAAGAAATGTATAAGCAAGAGCCCGAGCTTGTGAGAATTCTTGAAAAGACGGCTGATCATGATGAAATCTTTGCCTCATCTATACAGGATCACGGTACTGTTGTGCTTGGCTTAGCTCCTAATAACAATAAGAAAATAAACTATGAGAACGGCAAGTTCGGTTTAGTCGCTCAGGGGGATGACGCCAAGCAGTTTGTTCCTCAATACAAAGGTTTGCAAAAGAATATTGCTCTACTGGAAGATGCCAGTGCGGGGCTTGGTAGCATGAGTATTGGTAATAATGATTCAATTGTTAGGACCATTCCTACTTTTGAAACAATCAATGACAAACTCATTCCGTCCTTCCCTCTAGAATTAGTTAGAGTGGCTATAGGAGCTTCAACTTATCAAATTAAATCATCGAACGCTTCTAGCGAAGAAGCATTTGGAGAAGCAACCGGAATCAATCACGTTAAATTAGGCGGTTTGGTGATGCCTACTAATCCAGATGGAAGCTTATGGATATACCCAACTCCCACTAAAAATTTAAATATCATTCCTGCCTGGAAAGTACTAAATGATGAATATGACTCTAGTTATTTCGAAGGAAAAATTACAATTGTCGGTACAAGCGCTTCAGGTTTATTTGATTTAAGGTCAAACGCTATTGAACAAAACGTACCCGGTGTAACCATCGTTGCTCAATTTGTACAGCAAATATTTTCCAATACATTCTTAAAAAGACCCGATTGGCTTTTGGGTCTAGAGTTTCTAGCGGGTCTTGTAATCTCCGTATTGATGACGATTGTCATCCAACGCAATGGACCCGTCGGTGGGTTGGCTGTTTTTGCTTTAGGAAATGGTTCTGTTGTATACACCAGCTATTATTTCTTTATAAATCATCAGTACCTGGTTGACCCTATATCGCCTCTAGTTATTTGTCTTATCGCTTATTTAGTGATTACTTTCTTTAATTTTTTATTCACCGAATTAGAACGCAGTAAAGTAAGAACGGCATTTTCGCAATATTTAACCCCTGCCATGGTAGAAAAATTAGCCCAATCGAGTGAATCTTTAGTCTTAGGAGGGGAAAGAAAAGAGATGACTTTTCTCTTTTCCGATATACGCGGTTTTACAGCTATTTCGGAGAAGTATCAGAAAGACCCTGAAGGATTGACGGATTTAATTAATCAGGTTTTGACCGTTCTTTCCAATGAAATCTTAGCGACTGAAGGCACTATTGATAAATACATGGGAGATTGCATCATGGCTTTTTGGAATGCTCCAACGGATCAACCTGATCATCGTGAAAGAGCGTTGCAATCCGCTTTTGCCATGCAAAAAGCTTTGACCAATCTAAACTTAGACTTAGAACGAAGTGAACAAGATATGCTCTCAGTGGGTATTGGCATAAACAGCGGTCAATGCATAGTCGGTAACATGGGTTCTGAGGATCGTTTTGATTATACCGTTTTAGGCGATGCTGTTAATTTGGCTTCAAGATTAGAAGGCCAATGCAGTCATTACGGATTTGAGATGATCTTGGGTGAAGAGACTGCTAAGAGTTTACAAGGACATCAAATAGTTGAGTTAGATCTGTTAGCCGTGAAAGGAAAAACGGAACCCGTCAAGATTTACACCGCCTTAGAGAATTTTGACCAGAGTGATTTTGTTAAAGACCACAATCAGTTTTTAAGTTTTTACCGGACGCAGAAGTGGGCGGAAGCTTTGGAACATATTAAAAAATACCAACCTCAAATTATTGAGTTTGGAATATACTATGACCTTTTTCTAAGAAGGATAGATGAACTTAAAGAAAATCCGCCCGGAAATGATTGGCAAGGAGTATTCATTGCAGATTTTAAATAAATACATATTCTTAACTTTGGCTCTAATTATTTTCCCTAAGTTATTAGTGGCCGAAGCCATAGTTAATGTAGAGGATTCTAGAAAAGAAGGGCAAGTTGGGTTTTATTCTAAGGCTTCAGTTGCCCTTAACGGAACAAGAGGAAATATTCACAGCAATTTTTATTCCGTTAATTTAAGACTGGATAATAACTCTGAGAAGCTAGAGTCCTTTCTCATCATGCAAAAATCCCAAAGAAAGAGGAATCAAGCTCTAATGGCTGATTCTTCTTTTGTGCATGGAAGGTTAATTTTTATAAACGAAAGTAAATACAGTACTGAATTTTTTATTCAACAAGGTAAGAATCCATTTCGTAGGTACGCTCAACGCGATGTGTTGGGTGTCGGCACTCGAATTGCTCTTAGTGAAACTTCTAGACTAGGACTCGGTGTACTTTACGAAGACGAAGAAGACCTTCAAGCCCTAAGCACTGAGACCGAAAGGCTAGCCGTTTATTTGCATGACAAGTTTAATATTTCTGAAAATATTGATTTGAGTGCCACTCTCTACTACCAGCCTTCGCTTAATCAATACAAGGATGACTTCAAAACCAGCATCATTACTTCCTTAGATTTTACCGTTAATAAGAATGTTAAGATTTCTTTAGTTTACAGCGGGTTTTACGATTCAGCACCACCAATCAATGCAATAAAACACGACGAACAACTGACTACGAATTTTTCTTATTCCTTTTAAGAATAACTTGAAATTTTTTCTTCTATTTCCTTAAAAATAATAGGGTGTTCTTCAATCAATTCGTTAAGGTCTTCTTTCTTCAGTTGCAGTAATTTAACTTCATCAAGCGCTGTGACGGTTGCACTTCTTGGACTATCACTGACCAAGCCCATCTCTCCAAAGAAATCTCCTTGATCTTTTGTCACCGGCGGATTGGGATCAAGATTTATCTCAACTCTGCCCAACTCAATGATGTACATGGAATCCGCTTCATCACCTTTTTCAAAAATAACTTTTTTTGCTGGTAATAAGATTACTTCTAGTTTTTCGTTAATCTTTCCTATGGCATTAATGGGCAATTGAGCGAAGATAGGAATTTCCGTTATGGTTTCAAGGCTGACCAGAAAATTTCTTTTCTGCATTTCTTCATAATAAGCTGAACCCAATATAGCTGCGGGCAACGCAAACATAGCTATTCCCAAAAGCATAATAAATGAACCCAAAACTCTTCCGGGACCGGTTACAGGGTGTACATCTCCATACCCAACCGTGGTTAATGTTTCCATTCCCCACCAAAGCGCCAGGGGAATACTGCCTAACTTGATTGGCTGTTCGTCACCTTCTACAAAATACATCAATGTAGAAAATACTAAAAGAATTGATAACACCAATACCATAGAGCCGAGAAGGGCATGGCGTTGCATTTTTATGGTCTTAAAAAGGGTGTTGGCTGGTAGGAGGATTCTGCTTTGACTGAAAATTTGGAATGCTCTGAACATTCTGAAAACCCTCAAATCTATTAGTCCTATAAAGAAGTGATTCAAAAGCACTATAAGATCCAAGCCGCTTAAAAAACTCAGTTTCTTTTCAACAAAGACTCTCAACGCAAGCTCGATCGAAAATATATACATTGATATTTGCAGAAACATTCCTCCGTATAAGGCTAGACTCTCTCTGCCTTCCATGAATGCCATTGAAGAAATTATTTGATGAAGGATGTTAAGAATAATTAACACCCCCAGAAAGTTATCTATACGTTTTTCAAAGAAACTTTTAATATCCATAGTCAAAAGATTATAGGCTTGAAGAGGAAATTCCAAGCCTTCTTTTTAACCTTTTATTTTTATTACAAGCTAAAATGCAGTCGTGGATCCGCAAATACAAGTAGCTTCAATAATACTCATATTATTAGGTGTTCTTGTATGGGGAAGGTGGAGATATGACGGAGTAACTCTAACTGCTCTAGCTTCCATGGTTCTTTTAGGTCTAGTTCCTGCTAAAGAGGCTTTCTTGGGCTTTGGTCACCCCGCAGTAATAACAGTTGCTTTGGTCCTTCTAATAAGTAAAGCGCTAGAGAAGTCTGGATTCATTAGCATGATTGGTGATCTTTTAAGGCAAAAGGTCAGCGGTGAAATACAATTCCTAGTCATTTTAATGCTTGTGGCAGGCATTCTTTCTTCTTTCATGAATAACATCGGCGCCATGGCCATGTTATTGCCTATAACTATAGGCATAGCACAAAAAATGGAATGGAATCCTTCTAAATTCCTTATGCCATTAGCTTTTGCCTCTATTCTAGGTGGGATGAATACTAAGATAGGCACTCCCCCAAACATCATCATTTCAGAATTTAGAGAGGACTATTCAAGTCAATCTTTTGAATTCTTTGATTTTGCCTTTGCAGGACTCCCAATAAGTCTTTTGGGTATTCTTTTTATAGCGATTGTAGGCTGGCGTTTAGTGAAATTGAGAGAAGAGGGTAGCGAAAAGATACCTCTAGTAGATATACAAGATTATCTGGTTGAGATGACTATTTCAGAAGACAGCACTTTAGTAGGAAAAAGAATCCATGAGCTAACTAGTGAGCTTGGTACAGACAATGTATTGATGGGTGTCGTGTCTGAAAAGGGCACTATTAGAAGGCCTCACCACAGAGAAACTTTTGAGGCTCTTCAAATCCTTGTTCTAAAAATCTCTCCCGATGATGTAGCTGGAGTTCAGACAGAATTTGGATTGATTATCGACCCAGATTTACAAGACCCAAGTCAACTTGGAGAGTTAGGTGAAATTGAGGCCATGATTACCCCTAGATCACGTTTAATAGGTCGTAAATATAACTATTTTAAGCGTATGGCTAGAGGTGTTCTTTCATTATTGGGTTTGTGGAGGCAGGGCACTAAACTCAGAAGAAGATTGGCTAGAGAGATATTCGAAGCAGGGGATGTTTTGTTGCTTTCAGCTCGTGATACAGATGAAAGTGTTGCTGAAAAGCTTGAATTGTTAGGTTTAATGCCTCTTTGGCAAAGAGAGCTTGACGTTATAAGAGACACATCAAGAGCGTGGCAAGCCTTACTAATATTTGTTCTTGCCCTGGTTGCAGTCATATTTTTTGACGTTAATATCTTGGTAGCCTTTCTTATTTGTGTATTGGCTTATGCGTCAAGAAGATTACTGACAGGTGAAGGAATATATCGACACATAGAGTGGCCTGTTGTTGTGATGCTGGGTGCAATGATTCCTATAGGCGGTGCTTTAACGAGCTCTGGCCTTAGCTCAGCTAGCGCTGATTTTATTACTACCAATCTATCTGGTGTTCATGTTGCGTGGGTCTTGGTGGTTATTCTAGTGTTCACCATGTTTATTTCAGATCTAATTAACAATGCTGCAACAGCAGTAATTATGGCTCCTCTTTCAATACAAGTTGCCCAACAGATGAATCATCCGATAGAGCCGTTCTTGATGGCTGTTGCAGTTGGAGCAAGTTGTGCTTTCTTGTCTCCTATTGGTCACCAATGTAATACTTTGGTAATGGGTCCAGGTAATTACAGATTCTCAGACTATTGGAAATTAGGGTTACCTTTGGAGATATTAATTGTTTGTATCTCCATCCCGGTAATCATGAATACCTGGTTTTAGTTAGCTAAAGTAATTTCTTACTCAGGCTGGTTTTCTATATAAATTGATCTACTTGGGAAGGCAAATCCGGAACCATGCGATTCTACGGTTTCCATTATCTTAAATACCAGATCCTGCTTTATTTGAGAGAATTCGGTATAACTTACAACCTCCAAGTAACATAGAATTGTTAGGTCTATAGAACTTGAACCTAGCTCAGTCACTTTGACAAAATTTTCCTGTCCTGGATTCTCTATAACGCCGTTCATCGTATTTATATACTCTTGAATATCTTTGCAAATACTTTCTAGCTGTTTTGCAGTAGAGCTATAAACAAGATTAATTGTCCAAAAAAGTCTCCTGTAACGCATGTCTTGATGGTTTGTAACCTGAGAGTCAGATAGATCAGTATTAGGAACAAATACTGGGGAAGTGTCTAAAAGCCTCACTTGTGTAGATCTAAAACCAATAGTTTCTACTATACCGTGTAAGCCACTCCCAAGCCTTATTCTGTCTCCAGGTTGGAATCTTTTTTCACTTATTATAAAAATTCCTGCGATGATATTTTTAAACATATCTTGAGCACCTAAAGCAACAGCTACAGAAAAAAGACCTAGACCTGCAATAATTGGGCCTATTTCAATTCCCCATATATCTAACATCATTGTGATGGCTACTATCCAAATAAGAACTCCAGCCACTCTGCTTAGCCAGGTGCTCATTGCAGGCGTTAACCAGGAACTTTCACCTAAAACTGATAGAAGGGGCTTAGTGAGGTTAGAGAAAGCACTAAAGATTGTATAAATAACAATCATTTTGACTAAATTTGTAGCAATTAAGTCTAGAGAACCTGCAAAAGGAAGATAAGAGGTTATTAGGTAAAGACCAAAAGCTACTGGAATAAGACCAAGGGGCCCTCTTAAAGATTCAACTATTTCGTCATCTATAGTACTTTCAGAAGACTCAGCAAACTTAGCTATTTTATCAATCAAGTAAGTATTGAATAAACTTCTTGTTACTAAAGCTCCAATAATTACGGCAAGACAAATAAGAATATCATCAATTCCAATTCCTCGAATTCCTGTTTCCCATGTCTCTACTATCAAATTCCAAAATTCATTTATCATTCTTTATCCTCTTCATCTTCGTCTAGTGTATCTATTTTTTCTATTTTAGCGATTTTGATTACATTATCTTTAATGAGAACGGTTTCAATTCTGTAATCTCCAATAATAACGCCTACATTGGTTTCAGGAATAGTCTGAACGTTTTCTAAGATTAAGCCACTAAGTGTTTTTGGCCCTTCAGTAGGTAGGTCCCATGCTAATCTCTGGTTGATCTCTCTGATCATTACACTTCCTTCTATCATAAAAGAACCATCAGTTTGAGGCATGATGTCCATTCTATCTACAGAGTCTGAAGTAATTTCCCCAACAATTACTTCAAGTATTGCTCTAAGAGTAATTATGCCCTCAATATCACCATACTCATCCACAATTAAACCCACTCTAGCATTGGCAGATTGAAAATTAGATAGTTGTTTTGATAAAGAAGTATTTTCTGGCACAAATAGGGGATCTATAAGCTCACTCTTAAGGGCCTTAGTCGTTAGATCTTTTCTTCCATAGAAATCAGCCTTTTTATTGATTGTTAAGAAACCTAGGATATTATCTATCGAATCTTCAAAACAAGGTATATACGTGTAATCTATGTTTTGTAGTTCTTCTAATATGGTTTCTATATCGTCATTTAAATCAATTCCAATTATCTCGTTCTTCGGGACCATGACATCATTAACCGACAAATAATCCATATCAAAGATTCCCATTAACATGTTTTCTTGTCTTTTTGGAACTCTAGAAGTTTGTAGCAAAGTTCTTAGTTCTTCCGGTTTTAATTCTTCGTTATCAGTATTATCTAAATCAATACCAAGTAATTTAGTGACTCCATTGGAGATGAGGCTAACTAATGTGATTAGCGGACTTAAAATTTTAGATAATGGCTTAAGAATAAAGGATGCAGGAAATGCAATGCTTTCAGGTTTGAGAGCTGCAATGGTCTTAGGCATTACTTCAGCGAAGATTATCATCACTATGGTCATAAAAACTGTTACTGCTAGTACAGCACTATCACTCCAAAGCCTTATAGCTATGACTGTTGCTATTGCAGTTGCCAGAGTGTGAGTAAAGTTATTTCCTATTAATATTACACCCAAAAGTCGGTCTGTTCTTTCAAGTAATTTAGTTACTCTTTTTGCCGATTTATTCTTTTCTTTTACTAAGTGCTTCAGTCGATAACGATTAATTGCCATCATGCTGGTTTCAGAACCAGAAAAGAAAGCAGAGAAAAGCACAAGCAATGCTATTGCGCTAAAAAGAATCCAAAGGGGTATTTCGTTCAACTTAAAGGGTCCCTAAAAGGGGATGCGATATATATAAAATATTCAAGAAGTAAAAATAATATTCAAGATAGTTATTATTATAACTAATCTACGCAATCTGTAAAAAACATTGATTTAAAGATTTTCCTTGAAAGCATAGCTTTATACCTTAGAATAGGCGCCTTTTTAAATATTATAGAGACAGTTTTTAATAAATGTTAACAATTAGATTAGCTCGTTCTGGAGCAAAGAAAAGACCTTTTTATCACATAAGTGTGGCTGATTCACGCATGCCACGTGACGGACGATTTGTTGAGAGGGTGGGTTATTATAATCCTATAGCTTCTGGTCAAGAGGTTAGATTAGAAGTAGATGTGGAAAGAATTGATTACTGGATCTCAAAAGGTGCTCAACCAAGTGAAAGAGTTTTAAATTTACTTAAACAGAATACAGAAACACCAGAACAAACTGAGAAGAGACTAGCTGCGAAAGAAGAAAAAAGAATTAAGAAGTTAGCTTTAAAGGTTGCTGCAAAAGAAGCTGAAGCAGCGCCAGCAGAAGAAGCTCCGGTAGAGGAAGCTCCAGCAGAGGAAGCAGCAGAAGAAGCGGCACCAGTAGAAGAAGCTCCAGCAGAGGAAGCAGTAGAAGAAGCTCCGGTAGAGGAAGCAGCAGAGGAAGCTCCAGTAGAAGAAGCTCCGGTAGAGGAAGCTCCAGCAGAGGAAGCAGCAGAAGAAGCGGCA
>CAJWKH010000035.1 GCA_913042085.1 uncultured Gammaproteobacteria bacterium
GACCTGAATCATTTATTTGATTCATATCTTTCCATCTTGAAATACCTAGAGTTGTGGCGTAAACAGCGTATTTATTTTCATTGGCATAAAGAGCAGATCTCTCAAATCTCATATCAAAGCATTCTGTGCATCGCTTCCCTCTTTCAGGTTCGTTTTCAAGACCTTTCACTCTCTCGAACCAATTATCTTTATCATAATCGGCATCTACGAATGAGAATCCCAAAGTTTTGCAAAATCGTTTATTTTCTTCTTTTCTAATTTCATATTCCTCAACAGGATGGATATTAGGATTATAAAAATAGACAGTTGTATCAATATCTGACGCTGCAACAGCCTCCATGATCTCTCCAGCACACGGTGCGCAGCAGCTATGCAGTAAAAGTTTAGAGTCCTTAACAGGAAGTTCTAATTTAGTTCTCGAGAAATTTTCAAGCGAGTAATTTCCTTCCATATTTCTTAAATAATTAATGAGTCCTCTCACCCATGGGATAACATCAAGGCTGAAACAAATAAAACTCCCATAGAAAGAACTCCTAAGGAAGATAATAACAAATAAATTAATAAAGTCTTTACAAGAGAAAGGTTACCGAAATAAGAGCTTGAAAGTTTTTGATGATTGAACCAAAGAAAAAGAACCCAATTAACTAAGAAAGTTAATCCTCCTAAACAGAATATTAATGTTATTGTGTTGGAGCTCATTTAAATTCACTTTATAAATAAAAAAGGATTCTAAGCTTTAATCAAAGGTAGAGATTGTAATCCAAGCACTTGCCTATAAGTGTTGTGATAATGATGTAGGGCCGGTTCATTCTTTCCAAAAGTTAAATAATTCAATTTTCCTGACATCAGTCCTCTATGAGAAGAGGCAGCAACGACATAATCTTCATCCCTTATAACTTCACCAAAACCTGCATATTGTTCTTGAAGAGTAACCCCTTCTTCATGGCCTGATTTTTCTAAATCCTTTATATACTCAAGAACTTGTGGATAAAAATAGAAGCATATTTTAGATACACTCTTATTTGGAGAATTCTCTAAAGGATATTCTTTAACTAAAAAAGCTCCTTCATTAGTTGGCATAAAGATTATATTTGGAAAAAGATAATAAACAGGCAGAGAGCCTGTACAAATGTTCCAGTCTGCTTCAGGCAACTTCCTCATTTGGTCAATGTCTCTCTTACAAAGAATCAGTCTTCCATTTCTTTTAAAACTATCAAACATTTGACAATGACCATGAAAATTTTCAAATAATGAGGTTTTATGAAGTACAGAGAAATGATAAGTTTCACCAAAAGTATCTATTGCTAATTTCCAATTCATGTCAGTCACATATTCCTCTTCATTAGTTAGAAGTAACTTATCAAAGTTCCAAGCTTCAAATTCTTTAATTAATTTATTGCCCAATATATCGCTTAGATTAATTTCGCCACTCTCTGAGGGATGGACCCATAAAAAACCATACTTCTCTAGACAAGGTAAAGGTTTTAAACCGTAACAACTCTTATCTATTTCCCCAAAATGATCCTCTTTTGGGTAGCCGATTAAAGAGCCTTCATTATTAAAGGTCCAACCGTGAAAAGGGCAAGAGAATTTTGATTTTTCTCCTTTTCTTTCACTTTCAACTATCACTCCTCTATGAGAGCAAACATTGGCATAAGCTTTAAATTCACCTTTCGAGTTCCTGGTAGCTAAAATTGGTATTCCAAAGTCTTGTATTGTGATAAAGGTATCGTTCTTTGGTAAATCTCCTGACATACCAATTATTTGAGGGTGATTTAGAAAGAAAGAATCCCATTCTCTATCGAATCTTTCTTGAGATGTATAAGTATCTGCTGGAGCTTTCATTATGCCCCCTGCATCTACATTTGTTTTAGCATCCAGGTGATTTATTAGACCTTTCAGAATTCTTATTTGCTCATCACGTATCATTTTGCAAATTCTAACATTATTAGAAAACTAAGATTACAGAAAGAGGTAGCTAGATTTTAATTGAGAATCGTTCTCATTAAGTTAGAATGGCTTTTATGAAAAAAATTCTATATCTATTATTAATCTCATTTCTATCGGAAATTATCTTTGCTGATAATGTAAACGTATACACTTCAAGACACTACGACTCTGATGACGCTCTCTATGAAGAATTTACAAAAGAAACTGGTATTAAGGTAAATATCATTTCTGGTAAAGGGAGTGCGCTTTTGGAGAGGATTAAATCTGAAGGGAAAAATTCTCCCGCTGATATTTTCTTTACTGTTGACGCAGGAAATCTATGGAAAGTCCAAAAAGAAGGCCTATTCCAAAGCATAAAATCGAAAAAAATTCTCTCATCTGTCCCTATAGAACTTAGAGGTCCTAAAGATGAATGGACGGCCGTTGCTAAAAGAGCAAGAGTAATTTTTTATAACCCAATGAAAATTCAACCTAGTGAGATACAAGACTTAACGTATGAAGATCTTGCAAATGAAGAATGGAGAAATCGAATCGTCATTAGGAGTTCAAGCAATATGTATAACCAGTCTTTGGTTGCCTCATTAATTGCTAATCTTGGTGAGGAAGATACCGAAATATGGGCTAAAGGCTTTGTGAAAAACTTTGCTAGAAAACCTCAAGGCAATGATAGATCTCAAATTATTGCCGTGTCGAATGGAGAAGCTGATATGGCCATAGCAAATAGTTATTACATAGGCATTATGCTTTCTGGATCTGCTGGCAAGGAACAACAAGAAGCAGCTAAAAGAGTAAAAATACATTTCCCTAATCAAAATGATAGAGGTGTACACATAAACATAAGTGGAGCGGGAATATTAAAAAGTTCTCCTAATCCTGTTAACGCTAATCTTTTCTTAGAATTCTTGCTGTCAAAGAAAGTTCAAAAGTACATGGTTGATAGATCTTTTGAATACCCAATAGTTGAAGGGGTACTACCTAGCTCAGAAATTTCTAGCTTTGGTCTAAACTTTAAAGAAGACAATACTGCCGTTAGTCAATTTGGAGAATTAAATCCAAAAGCAATTAGGCTTATGGATAGATCTGGTTGGAAATAGGCAACTACTAGTTTAAGCTAGAAATAGATACAACTATTTACTTAAATTGAATTTCAAGAATCTGTCACTGTGGGAAGTGCTTCCTTTTTCACTTCTAATAATCTTTTGCGCTCCAATTTTTATAGTTTTATCCAGCTTGTTTGGAGGCTATTCGGATAATTGGGTTCATTTATATAATTACGTATTAGCAGATTACGTAAGCTCCACTTTTTTCTTGATATCTGGAGTGTCTGTTTTAGTCTTTTTTATAGGAACAATTACCGCTTGGATTGTTACTAATTATGATTTCTATGGAAAAAGTTTTTTTGAGTGGTCTTTAATTTTACCTCTATCAATTCCACCTTACATATTAGCCTATACATTCACAGGTTTATTCGATCCTTTTGGAGATGCAAATAATCTTATTAGAAGTATTTTCAATCTAGGCTCTGATGTCAGCATTTTCCCCAACGTAAGGAATATATATGGAGCAATCGTTGTTTTCTCTTTTACCCTTTATCCTTATGTGTACCTAGTTTCAAGAAGTGCTTTCTTAAATCAATCTAAATCCATGAAAGAATCTGCAAGATTGCTTGGCTTAAGTGAAATTGGTGTTTTTTTTAGACTTAGCCTTCCAATAATAAGACCTGCAGCAATTGGTGGCATGATGCTGGTAATAATGGAAACTCTATCTGATTTTGGAGCTGTGGATCATTTTGCTATCCAGACATTCACCACGGGTATCTTTAGAACCTGGCAAGGTATGTACGATTTACAAACTGCAATGCAACTAGCTTCATTACTTCTCTTGGTGGTTGGTTTGTTCTTTATTCTAGAAAGAAGTTCTAGAAATAAAGCAGCTTTTACCTCTAATGATTCTTCATTTAGACCTGAAAATGAGATCAGGCTGCCCAGCATGAAATCCTTCTGGGCTTTTTTAATATGTTTTATTCCCCTCTTTATTGGTTTCATTTTGCCTATTACTGAACTTATATTTTGGGCATTTGAGAGCGAATCATCTTTTATTAATAAGAAATTTATTCAGACTTCATTTAATTCAGTTTCTCTCGCGATTATCTCGGGATTAGTAACTGCTTTTTTAGCTTTAATTATTAATTT
Source organism: uncultured Gammaproteobacteria bacterium (assembly GCA_913042085.1). GTDB lineage: Bacteria > Pseudomonadota > Gammaproteobacteria > Magnimaribacterales > Magnimaribacteraceae. The sequence goes on from CAJWKH010000035.1 coordinate 4,143, forward strand.
TTCAATTAGATTTAAACCAGGCGCAATCATTAAACGCTTAAGTTCTTTACTCTCTATCGGATATGCCGTCCCGGGTTTGATTTTAGCCGTTGGCATGGTTCAACTATTTATCTATATAGATAATAATTTTCTTGATTCAACCCGCATAGTTCTAACTGGATCAATTTTTGGTCTATTGCTAGCTTATATTATTAAGACTTATGCTCTAGCAAACTCTTCTATTGAATCTGGCTACGAAAGAATCACTTCATCTATGGATGATTCTTCAAAATTACTTGGCTCTACGGGTTGGGGTATGTTGGCTAGAGTGCATCTACCTTTACTTAAAACAAGTTTTTTAACGGCAACTTTGTTAGTCATGTCAGAAGTGGTTAAAGAACTTCCGGCAACTTTAATCCTTAGGCCGTTCAATTTTGAAACACTGGCAGTTTCAACATATATATACGCAGCAGAAGAAAGGATGTTCCAGGCAGCGTCTCCTGCAATTGCAATCGTCTTAATTGGATTGATACCAATTTTCTTTTTGTCAAAAATGATAAGATCTTCCAATAAATCAGGATAAAAATGAGTGATTTAATACTTGAACTCAAAGACTTAAGTCATTCTTATGACGGAAAAGAGATATCATTAAATAATATAACTCTAACAGTTAATAAAGCTGAGAGAGTTTCAATTTTAGGTCCTTCTGGTTCAGGGAAAAGTACCCTACTTAGGCTTATAGCAGGTCTTGAAAAACCATATAGTGGAACTATAGCTATTCAAGGAAAGATTGTTTCAAGTATAAATCAAATGGTTGCTCCTGAAAAAAGAAACGTGGGTCTAGTTGTTCAAGAGAAAGCCCTATTCCCTCATTTAACCGTGCAAAAAAATATTGGGTTTGGAATTAGGAAAAACCAAGATAGATCTAAAATAATTTCAGACCTTCTAAGTCTTTTTAAGATAGAACATTTATCAAATAAATATCCTCATGAAATATCTGGTGGCGAACAGCAGAGAGCTGCTTTGGCTAGATCCATGGCTCCTGATCCAGAATTGTTAATGCTGGACGAACCTTTTAGTGCTTTAGACAAAAAACTTAAAGAAGAGCTATACGCAGAGTTGAATCAGATATTTAAAGAAAGGGAACAAACCATTGTACTTGTGACTCATGATTTAGATGAAGCTAAGGTTCTAAGTGAAAAACAAGTTAATTTAGAAAATACTTAATCGTTTAAATCTTTCTGGAAAGTTTCAGTAAGCATATAAACTGAAATTAGAGAGATGATAGAAGCAAAGGCAATATAAACCGAAACCCAAAAAATGTCGTAGTTCTTCCATAATAGAGTTGCAATTATGGGAGCAAAAGAGCCTCCTACTATTGCTCCTAGTTGATAACCCAAAGAAGCACCTGAATATCTAACTTCTGTTGAAAATAGTTCAGCAAAAAAAGCTGCTTGAGGACCATACATCATTCCAAGAAAAGTAAGTCCAATCGTTATGGCTATAACAGCAAAAAGAAAACTTCCTGATGCCATTAGGGGGAAAATAGCGAAGGCCCACACAGCTGTTAAGGCTGCACCTGCCATAAAAATACCTTTTCTTCCATTTCTGTCTGAATAAGAAGAAAAAGCAAATTGTGTAGGTACCATAATGGCGCAACCTATCAATACCGCCATTAATAGATCGTCTCTATCCATGTCAGTAGTTTCAACGCCATAAGCTAAAAGGAAAGCAATTAAAATATAAAAAGTTACTTGAACTGATAAAAAAGCTCCCGCAGCCAGTGAAATTCTTTTTGGGTATTTTTTTATCGCTTCCAGTATAGGGGAAGACTTTACAACTTTAGAATCTTGAGGCGTCTTATCTTCTAAAGATTCTAATTCCTGAAAAGCTTTCGTGTCCTCTAATTTAAGTTGTATGTATAAACTAATAAGAATTAAAACAAAACTCGCCAAGAAAGGGATTCGCCAACCCCAAGAAAGAAAAGCTTCTTCATTGGTAAATAATCCTACAGTTATAAAGGCTAAATTAGCCAATATAACGCCTACAGGCGCTCCAGCCTGGGCAAAGGCTCCGTAATAACCCCTCTTCTCTTTTGGAGCACTCTCGGTAACTAATAGCATCGCCCCACCCCATTGACCGCCAATAGCAATTCCTTGCGCAAATCTTAATACGGTTAATAAGATTGGTGCAGCTATACCTATAGTCGCATAGGTAGGTAATAAGCCAATTAAAGTTGAAGAGATACCCATAAGCATCAAAGCTATTACTAAGGTCTTTTTCCTTCCAATTAAATCGCCAAAATGACCAAATATCACTCCTCCAACTGGTCTGGCAATAAAGCCAGCAGCGAAAGTTAAGAAAGAAAGAATTAAAGCAGTAGTAGGAGAAGCTTCTCCAAAAAATAATTTGGGAAATACCAGTCCTGCAGCAGCGCCATATAAAAAGAAGTCATACCACTCAATGCTTGTTCCAGCAAGAGAGGTTAAAGCAACCTTTCTCATGTTGGATTCTGTATGAGAAGTTTGATTCATTATATTCAAAGAATTTTTTATCTGGCTACTAGATTCAATACTTCAAAGTCTTCAATGGTTATTCCACATGCTTTTGCAACTTTGTCGTATAAAGAAGACCATTTCTTATCAGCAGCTTGCCAAGCAAAGGCTTCTTCCATAGCTTCTAATGAATCATGTAGATCTACCGCACCTACTGTTCCGTCAGACCATATGCCGGGCGAAGAAGAATAAGATATTGGACTATTCTTTCTCTCATAAGCTATGGTTTTCTTTACGATACTTATAGCCTTATCAGCATTTTCTGCTGGACATTGACCTCTATAGGTAACTATCACCTGACCAGGCTTAGCTACAGGCATCAAACTTGATTCATCTGACTCATGGTGAGCAGAAAAAACATTTAAAGATAAAACTATACTTATAGTTATTAATATACTTTTCATAATATCCCTCATTTATTTATTATTAATTCTATCCTTTCATATCCTTAACTAAAGAACAAATCTACTTCGTGTATTCTGACATATCCCAGTTAGGATATCTTAATTGAGCTAGAGATAATGTCTCTTTGGTCCAAAAAGGATCTCCGGGCAAAGGGACGCCAAAACAATTAAGTTGATCTGGAGTCGCATGTTCAAAAATGTTGTGCCAAGGTTTAGTAAAGTGCCAAGGCCATGCAGTATAACCAATAGCGTCATTGCCAGCTTTCTTAAAACAAGAAGTCATGGCATATCGATAACCTCCCGGTTCAGTCAAATTAGTTCCTCGATGAAAAACATCTATACCATATGCCAACAATGTACCTGCCGGTCCAGCTGCACTGCGTTCGAACTTTCTTAGATCCTTTTGGTGTTCAAGGTCTTCACGTTTTTCTAGAAACCTTTTCATTCCATCAAAATGTTTGCTATCACTTCGATTAACATAATGAGTAGGTCCATGGGCTTCAGTGACATCAGTGAAATAAATAATAAAAGTAATAGAGTTTAAGCATTCATCTGCAGAAGGCACCGTAAGAGTATGGTTACCAAAGTCGCAATGAAAAGCTTGGTCAAAGTCAGCTTCACCAGTAAATTTTGCCCAGGCTTGTGCTTGATACAGTCGAACATCGCTAGTCCCTAAAGCTGCTCGAGCAAATTCTATCAAGCTAGGGTGTACTGAGATTAGATTCAAAGAACTGGAACAGTCAAAAGGTATATTTTCAAAATTTTGGAATTGCTCCATGGTGGTTTTACCCATTTGCCTTCCTGACAACTGTAAAGGCAATTTATTACCTACTTCTCCCTTTCGTTTCTTGTTAAGTGCCTTACCTTCAGCCTTCCTTCCTGGGAAAATAACCTCAAAATCCTTTGCAACTTCTTTTATTTCTTTACCGCTAAAAAATTCAGGAACCACAACAGCCCCTTCTTCTCGCCAAGCTTCAATATGTTCATTTGTAAATCTGCTAGTCATAATTTAAAAACTGTATCTAAAAAATCTATCATCTTATCTAGTGCTTGTGGAGCATCTTTTTCAAAACTGGAACCTAAAAAAAGATTAGAGCCAGAATCTAGAAAAGCATGATTCCTATTAGCATACTCCCAGTATTCAGTTTCTTGTCCAAATGATTCTAATTTTGTTGCGTACTCTTTAACGGATAATGGAGTAGTTAACCCATCTTCCGATCCAACCAATAGTAATTGAGGAGGCAAGATCTTCTCTTCTCTTTCTGGAATATTATAAATAGGAGAAAGGGCCTTATACATGGCTGGATTATTTATCGGACTATATTCTTTCCCAAATACTCCTCTAGCTTTAGATCTTGAAAAAAGCCAAAATGGATTCTTTAAAGACTCTAAACCCTCTACACCTGCCTTATAAACATCAAAAGCTCCGTAACTTAATATTGCAGCTTGAACATTAAGGACATTTTCTTTAGAAGCTTGCTCTGCAGTCTTCCCGTTTGGAAGATAAGTAGGCGTGAAGCTTAAGTTGTTTCTGAACTCCTCATCAGAACTAAGGTTTGTTCCAGAATTTACAATCATTGCAGATAAATGAGCTCCTGCACTATCTCCAGTAACGGCAATTCTAGAATTATCTCCTTTGTATTTAGAGATGTTGTGTTTAATCCATATTACAGCTCCGAAAGCATCTTCTACAATCTCATCTAGGGTTACAGAATTATCCTGATCTGATAATAATCGATAATTCACGTTGCATATGACGTATTCACTATTAGTAGCTAAATATTGAGACATTTGATCCATGATAGAGTTGTCATTTATAAGCCAACCTCCCCCATGAAATATAACTAAAACAGGATAAGATCCTCTATTTGAGACAGGCGAATAAATGTCTAAAGTTAAATCAAACCCTGCTGGTGAAGCCCATACAACATTTTCCTCTAATTGATATTTGCTCGGGTCATTGTTTGTTAGTAGTTCTTTGCCATCTGAACATCCGATTATGGTCAACAACAAAAGGTAGACAAAGATTAAGTTCTTCATTTATCTTCCTTCCACTTAAGGGGCTAGGCTAGATCTAGCTTGAACACCCCAATGACCTTCATCATTTGTAACAACGTATAGTGATTGGTATTTTTTCATCGGGTTATTATTTTTATCATAACGTTGGAAAACTGTAGAAATATGTACCTTATTTTTTGATACTAGAACTACATCTTTGGACAACCAAGCAGAATGATCCCATCCGGTTGCAGTAAGCCTATTAAAAACATTTGTTGCAGAATATTCCTCTTTGGTATCCCAAACTGTAACTTTTCCACCTGCAATTCTTACATGTGGATAATTCAAGGTTTCTGACCAACTATTCATGTCTCTTGCATTGAAGGAGTACATAAAAGAATCTAAAACTTGCATAGCTTTATTAATAGAATCAGATTCTTCTGTATCGTCTGCCCAGGCTCCCAAAGCTAGAAGCAAGGTCATTAAGGTTAGAGTTAGTTTTTTCAAATTGGAAACCTAAGTAGGTCCCTTATAGGCTGAACAGGATTTGGTTTATCCTTAATTATATTATCAGCGGCCAACAAGATGGAACGCTCGTGTTCTCCCATGAAATTAGCTATGAAACATGCTTCCGAATCTTCTTCATCTACTAGTGTTGATAACTCTTCGTACTGCGGAAGATAATAATTTTTTACAGATTGATAAATATTCTCAAACTGTTCCTTAAATGTTATTCCTTTGAAGCTTTCAGCCATCTCAAGCCCCTGATTTCTTAAAGTTATATTCTCTTCAATTGGTATGCCCAGCTTTACAAGCAAAGGCCTCATTATCGCTTTTCCCTCGGTTTCAAGTTGAAGCATATTGCTAAAAATATAACGTTGGTCGTCGTCTTCAGCCATCGTAAGCAAAGAGTCGAATATCATTTCACCAGCTTGCTCTCCTAAGTAGACCTCCGATAGACATTCCTTAAACTTTTTATTCATATCAGTTTTATCTAGTTTCTCTATTCACTAAGTCCGATTGAAGAAATTTAAGTTTTAATTCACCATCTTCCTTTACTAAATAAACACTTTCAAGCCAATTAGAGATAACTAATTCATTATCTGTCGTTTTGAAAACACCATCGTTTACATAGGATATGTGCGCAGAATTATCATCTATCGATACTTCGTAATTCGACAGCACCCAATCGGTAGAAATCGTGGTATTAGAAGCCTCTTGGATAAACTCATCAAACTCATCCATATTCCAGGCCTTACCCATTTCAAAGATTAAAAAATCATCAGTTATTACAGTTGAAACTTTTTCCTTCTCATAAACCTCTAGGTCGAGTAATTCGAAAAATTGATTTAATTTAGAAATAGCTTCTTCTTGGGTAATAGACTTAGCCCAAGTCCCAAAAGAAAAGATCAAGGTTAGCAAGGTAATGGTCAGTTGTTTCATAATCTAACTATACCTTTCCATCAAATTTATTGAAACTTAGTCGATTTTAAATGGTGGGCGATACAGGACTTGAACCTGTAACTTCCACCGTGTAAAGGTGGCACTCTACCAATTGAGTTAATCGCCCTAAAGTGGCGAGCGATTATATTATTCAACTTTAATGAAGTCATCATTAACTTTTGATAAGGAAAAGAAACTCTAAAGTGTTTACTCTCCAAAGAACTCCGTTTAGTATCTTTATTTATTAACTATTTCTATAGGAGAAATTTATGAAATATATATTAAGTTTAATGCTG
>CAJWKH010000036.1 GCA_913042085.1 uncultured Gammaproteobacteria bacterium
GTTCTTCAAATGCAATTTCGGGATGAGCGTGTATATCTCTTCTCCAAGTTTGCATATCTTCTTGAAGGTCTTCTAATTCTTTTATTGTATTCATTAATATAATTTATATTCAGTGAAGGATTAGAGCAAGGTTATCCTGTAATAATATATAATTCGTGACTTTTAGATTATAGGAAAGATATGGATATTGGGATGAAAGAAGTTCGTGAAGAAATTGACTTAATCGATAGAGAGCTAGTTTTACTGTTGGCCAGAAGGCAGAAATGTATAGAAATGGCAGCTGTAGTAAAAAATGACAAAAACTTAATTGTAGACAAAGATAGAATAGAGGAAGTAATACTTAAAGTAACTCGGTTTGGGGAGTCTTGTGGCTTAGAGAAAACAATAGCAGAAACCTTGTGGAGGAAATTGATTGAACTTTCCATAGAGCATGAGTTCCTGGAATTGGAGAATATTCAGAACCCCAATTAAGACTTATTCAGTATGATCTTCTATAAAGGCCAAAGATTCTTTAATCATTTGATTTCTAGGTAAAGGCCAATGACCAGAGTTGTAAAAAACTATTTTTTTATCCTTTTCCGCTGTTCCAGAGAAGTTGTAAAGAGCCATGGCCATACTTTTGGGTACTAGATAGTCATCTTCCCCATTTAGCATAAGGAAAGGGGTTTTTATTCTAGGCAGATGGTTATTGCCATCGCTTAGTGGTGGTACGCTTGGGCTGGCCCCCCCTACATAAAGAAGAGCTCCTTTGTATCTATCTTCAAAAAGAAGCGTATGAGTTGTGAATATAGCCCCATAGGACATACCCAAATAAAATAAGTTCTTATCGTCTATGTCTTGTCTAGTTTGAAGATAATCAATAGTTTTGCTTGTATCTGTTGTCCAATATCTCAGTAATTCTCTAAAATTCCTTGCTCGATCTTCGGGAGAAGCGGTTAAAGAGGTAGTCATCCTATCAAGAGAACCTTTCCAAGCTGGCCATATAAGGGCTTTACCGCTCTTGATTAGAAAATCAAGACCGAATTCGCCTGGGTTTATATCGTCTATTTCAGGAGGCGTTGAAAAATAGTTAGCACCAGGATAAATAATGACTGGAGAAACTGGACGATAAGTATCTTTAGGCTTGAAGATAAGTATATCCATTTTCTCATTATTGTAGCCAACTTCAATCTGGATTCTTTCTTTAATCCAAATTGGATGAGAGTCATCAATATATATTTCCTTCGCTTTAAGCGGTGATTGATTTACTTCGTAATTCCTCGCATAGACTTTGAATACATCATCAGTCATAGGCTTATAAAAACTTGCTGGTTTAGGAGGAGCAGTCTCTATAGGATCTCCAAAAGGGTTTAGATCTCTAGGGTTTATTAATCTTGCCGTTCTGAAGCCGTTTATTAAGGATCTATCCATTCTAGCTAGTGGTGTATTTTGAGTAGCAGAATATTGTGGGTCTGTGTAACCTCCACCCATAACTAAACCCCTTCCACCAAATATATTCCATGCCCATTCTCTTGCGTTTCCTGCCATATCAAAGGTCCCATAAGGCCCAGGACCCTTTCCGACATCTGCTAGATTCTTTTGCGAAAAATTGCTATTTTTAAGAAGACTAGACGAAATAGGTGCAACAATTTCAGCAGGAGGAAAAGCTGCTTTAATCCAATGATACATTGGAGGTAATATGTTTCCTTTATATCTCGCATACGCCAAAGCTTCGTACCAACTTATACCTGTAACAGGTTTTTTTGCTTCTCCTTCAAGATATGTTCCAACTTCCCAATTTGCTGGCCCTTGAGATCCGGTAGAATCTTTCATTCTACTTTTTGCTTCTTCCCAAGAAAGAGATATTCCATTTTCTACAAAGTCCATATCAACCCAGTATTGAGAATTCTCATAACCACCAATATCTATAAATTGTTTAAAATCTTCATTTGTTACTTCAAATTGATCAATAAAGAAAGGGTTAAGAGAAACAGGGTCAATACCTCCTCCAAGCAAAGCAGGTATAAAATTTCCACCCGGAATGTATAACATTCCCTTGGGGACTGTTCCTGAAGCCTGGAGAGAGAAAGGCTCCAAGGTCCACCCAAGACTAACAGGAATATTTTCGAATCTATAGCTTGGATTTGCAGAGACAATGGTTGAAGCAATAAACCCTTCTTTTTCTAGTTTAATTTGTATTACACCTAGAGGTAGCCTTTGGGGTGTTAAAGGAGTCGTGCCTAATGATCTCCATAATTTATTGTCCACATCCTCATATGGCCTCCAAGAAACCTTAACTCCATCTTGTGCTACCTTTAAATTAACTTTTGCACTTAATGCATCACTATCTTGATTGTATTTAGAGAAAAAAGGAGCAAAGGAACTTATCCTATTTGAAGCAAGCCATGCCTCTATGTAGTTATCTTCAGAGATATTCCTTTCTAGTTCTGGCAATACAAAGTTATTGACCCAAACATAACTCCCAGTACCGTATCCAGTGAAAATTATTACAAAACTTATTGCTAGTATTTTTAAGGTACCAAATCTAGAAGAAGCAGCCCATGCTATTAAGGCAATAAAAGGTAAAACAACAAAAAAACCAAGAATAACATTCTGCATAAATTCTTGGCCAAAACTAAAAGAGCTACTAACAAGACTAGCTACTTGTACAGTTATAAAAGCTATAATTGCATATCCAGAAACTACCTTAAAAACAGTATTGTTTCTTAATTTAACAATAATATTTTTAGATTCATCGTTCATAAATTTCTCCAAATCTGAATTCCTATTAGTAATATTCATTCAAATAAGTAGAAAAGTAAATTATCTTTTCTAAATGGTTTTCGTATAAGCTTAAGAAATATATTAATAATTGGGAGATATTCATGCAGCAGACGTTCATCGGAGGCAAGAAAAGAGAAGATTTTACTGATTTAGAAGATTTATTCGAAGGGGTGGAAGCTTTTATGGGTTATGTTCCTAATGCGCATTTAACTATGGCAGAAAAGCCTGAACTTTTAATGGCATTCTCCAATTTAGCTATGACTATATTCCAATCCGAAGGAATAGATATGCAAACGAAGCAACTGATTGCATTAGCTTCTAGTTTATCTTCAGGGTGTAAATACTGCCAAGCCCATACTTCTCATGGTGCTGAGAGGGCAGGCATGAAAGAAGAAAAAGTAGCTGATATCTTAAATTACGAGGAAAGCGAACATTATTCTAAAGAAGAAAGAGTTATCTTAGATTTATCATTTGCGTCAGGAAAAACTCCAAATGCATCAAATAAAGAACATTTCGAAGAATTAAAAAAATATTTCTCAGATGGCCAAATAATAGATATAGTTTCTGTTATATCCCTCTTTGGTTTCTTAAATAGATGGAATGATACTTTCGGAACAAGATTGGAAGATATTCCTAGGGATTTTGTAGAAGAAAAATTAGAACCTTTGGGTTGGACTTAAGAGGAGGAAAATTATGGAAATACCTTATGAAAAAACTATGGTTGAGATCTTTCGATGGAGAGTCAATAAATCTGGTAATGAAATAGCTCATAAGTTTGAGGAAAAAGAGACGACTTTTAATGAATTGGATTCCTTTTCTAACAAAGTTGCACAAGGTCTAATTAAAGAAGGGTGTAAACCTGATTCTAGAGTTGCATATTTAGGCAAGAACTCTGATATTTTCTTTGAATTCATGTATGGAACAATTAAGTCAAGAACAGTGACCGTCGGAGTTAATTGGAGATTAGCTCCACCAGAAGTTGCTTTTATCTTAAATGATTCTAGTAGCGAGATTCTGTTTGTTGGTCCTGAATTTTTTGGCCTTATAGAAGAAATTAAAGATGAAATTCCTTCAGTAAGAAAGATAATCACTGTAGGCGGAAATCATGAGGAATGGGAAGATTATACTCATTGGAGGGACTCTCATCTGGATGAAGATCCTATGCTTGAAAGCAATGGTGATGATGATGTTATTCAGCTTTATACTTCTGGAACTACAGGCCACCCTAAAGGAGTTCAGTTAACAAACGATAACTTTAGCGCTTGCTTCATTGTTAATGAAGAAGCGATGTACAGAGACATGGATGAAGGAGGAGTAAATCTTGTTTGTATGCCTATCTTCCATGTAGCTGGCACAAATATGGGAATAGCAGGGATGGTGACTGGAGCAAAAAGTATTATTATTCCAGAAGTTGATCCAGGACTTATACTTAAGCTAATAGAGCAAGAAAAAATACAACACACAATTTTTGTACCTGCAGTTATATTGTTCTTAATTCAACATCCTGATTCAGCTAATACTGATTTTTCTTCTTTAGAAACAGTGATTTATGGGGCTTCACCGATAACAGACGATACTTTGATAAAAGCGATGGAATTAATGGATTGTAATTTTTGGCAAGTTTATGGGTTAACGGAAACCAATGGAGCTATTACATTCCTGTATCCTGAAGATCATGATATTGCTAGAGGTAAACTTAGATCATGTGGAAAAGCAGCCAAAGGTGTCGGGCTTAGAGTTGTAGATTCGGAAGATAATGATGTGCCGATAGGTGAGGTTGGAGAAGTAATTATTAAATCTGGTCTAAATATGAAGGGTTACTGGAATAGACCAGAAGCAACTGCTGAAGCTGTTAAAAATGATTGGTTTTACTCAGGAGATGTAGGTTATTTTGATGACGAAGGATTTTTGTATATACACGATCGCGTAAAAGATATGATTGTGTCAGGAGGGGAGAACATTTATCCAGCTGAAGTTGAGAATGCTTTACTAAGTCACCCATATATTGCAGATGCTGCTGTTATTGGGATACCTGATGATAAATGGGGAGAAGCTACCAAAGCATTTATTGTTCAATCAGAAGGAGAGAAGTTAGACGAAGATGTGGTTATATCATATGTAAGAACTCAAATAGCAGGATATAAGTGTCCTAAGACCGTAGAGCATATAGATGAACTTCCTAGAAACCCTTCGGGGAAAATTCTAAGAAAAGACTTAAGAGCGCCTTATTGGGAAGGAAAAGAAAGGAATGTCTCATGAGTACTTACAGTCCTGAAAAATTTGAATTGAAAGGTTTACCTTTTGAAGTAAATAGATTGACTCCAAGAATAGGAGCAGAGATATTAAATATTGATCTAAGTAAGTCTTTAGACAAAGAACTAAAAGAGCTTATCTATGAAGCATTGCTTGTATATAAGGTTATTTTCTTTAGAGAACAAGACTTAACTACTGAACAGCATTTAGAGTTTTCCAGAAACTTTGGAGATCTGGAAGTTCATCCTTTTGCACCTTATAAAGAGAATTTTCCTGAAGTATTAAGTATAACCCACAATGAAAAGAGCCCAGGAAGAGAAAATACTTGGCATTCTGATGTTACTTGGAGGTTAGAGCCTTCTCTAGGATCAGTATTGAGAATGATAGAAAAACCGACACATGGCGGGGATACGCTATTTGCTAATATGTGTGCAGCTTATGATGATTTAAGTGATGATATAAAGGTTCGATTGGAAGGTGCTGTTGCTATTCATGATTTCGAAGGGTTTAGGAAAAGGTTGATAAAAGAAGGGAAGTCCCCTGAAGAAATAAAAGCTTTCAATGATAAATATCCTATGCCGGAGCACCCTGTTATAAGAACGCATCCCGATACAAAAGAGAAGATGATCTATGTAAATCAAGCTTTTACACAATACATCAAAGGCTGGGAGAATGAAGAATCTGATTCAATGCTTAAATATCTATATTCCAGGGCATCCATTCCTGAATATCAGTGTAGATTTAGTTGGAATAACAATTCCATTGCGTTTTGGGACAATAGGTCGTGCCAACACTATGCAGCTTCAGATTATTGGCCTCACGTAAGAAGAGTAGAAAGAGTTACCATTATTGGGGATAGGCCTTATTAGGACTTAATCTACAAACTATATATGCAAAGAAATAAGGCTATAGACTGGTCTTTAATCATAGCTATTGGTATAGCCTGGGGTTCTTCTTTTATGTTTATAAAAGTTTCAGCTCCTGTAGTTGGACCGATGACTTTAGTTTTTTACCGTCTTTTTATAGCATCAATTATTGTAGCTCCAATATTTATAAAGAAAGAACACCTCAAAAACATAAAAGATGATCTGATTCCCATAATCTTCTTATCATTCTTTAATGCAGCTATCCCTTTTTATTTATTTTCACAGGCAGCTTTGGATTTAAATGCTGGAACTATGTCTGTTTTAAATGGAATTACACCCTTGTTCTCTTTCATTATTGCAACTCTATGGCTTAAGTTAGATTCCAATTGGATTCAACTATTAGGAATATTTATTGGAATGTTGGGTTTGTTTGTTTTCGTTGGTTATGAATCGATAGAATTTTCTCTTGGAGCTATTATTTTGTGCTTACTTGCCTCTTTCTTGTATGCATTTTGCTCTAACTTTATTTTTAAAACAAAAGAGATAGAGCCTACTTACTTAGCTTCCATAACTCTGCTAATAGCTGCAATCATTACCTTCCCTTTTATTTTTTTGGAGAACGGCATAGATTTAAATCAACCGAATGAAGTTTTATTAAGCGTTGGTTTATTGGGTTTCTTATGCACAGGACTTTCATATATGGGATTTGTGACCCTTATTAAAAGAGTAGGGCCTATAAAAGCTTCTACCGTTGTTTTGATAGTTCCTATAACGGGCATGTTATGGGCTAATATTTTTTTAAATGAGCTTATAACGTTAACGATGATATCAGGTTGTGTGCTTATATTGATTGGGGTTGGTTTAGTTAACTTCTTTAAGAACGAAGAAACTTAGTTAAATAGACAACGCTATGATCTTCAAAGTCTTTTGCGCCTACTTCTTCAAAACCAAAACTATCATGAAATGCCAAGGAGGGGTTGTTTCTAGGGACAGTGTTTACTTCACAACAAACATTTACTCCAAGCTGCTCTCCAAGATCCAAAACTTTATTATAAATTAGCTTCCCTAAACCCTTCCTTTGATGATTCTCTTGGATAGCAATGCGATCAACGTATAGAAAAGGTTGATTCTTTTTATTGAAAAATTCATAGTTAGGAGATTCATATTTTTGACCTTCTCTCATCAATATTATGAAGCCAGCTAAATCTCCATCCTTAACCACTATCACATGGCTACTCCAATTGATTAATTGTTGTAATCTTTCAATAGATTCAATATCGCTTACTTCAGGAATATTCTCTTGATTTATTGTTCTGATAGCTTCTAGGTCGGTTAAAGCCAGGGGGTTCTCAAGTATTTCTAAACTATTCAATTACTTAATTAAGTTCAAGTCCTTCCAGCTTACCTTTTGATCTCCATTTCTTCATAAGAGAAAAGAATTCTATGGGCCCTCCACCATAAGTATTGTTTTGAGGGGTTTGGTTTACCTTACCTTCATTATTGTAATAGCCTGGAGTACAGTTTTCTTGGAATGTTGCTGTTAACCTAGCCTTTTCAATAATAGTTTCAATCCAACCATCTTCTGCTTCTTTAGAGGCTTCAATTCTGATGGCGCCTCTTTGCTTAGCCTCTTCAAGTATATAAGCAAGATGAATACTTTGTTCGTCTAAAGAATAAGTGTAAGTTGCTGTGAATCCTGATTGAGCTGGACCAAAGAAAAAGCAATTAGGAAATCCTCTCGAGTGCATCCCATGAAAAGTCTCTAGACCATCTTTCCATTTTTCGGAAACGGTCAGTCCATTTATACCTTCAATTTGATAACCACATCTTCTGCTGTAGTCTGTCCCAACCTCAAATCCAGTAGCAAAAATAATACAATCTACTTCGTACTCTATTCCATTAAAGATGATTCCTTTCTCAGACATCTCTTCAAGCCCTTTTCCATCTGTATCTATTAAATGAACATTTTCTCTATTGTAAGTAGGCAAGTATTCATCATGGAAACAAGGTCTTTTACAAAATTGATTGTAGTAAGGCTTAAGAGATTCTGCTGTTTTTTGGTCTTTAACGGTTTCTTCGGCACGAGCACGAACTTTTTCCATCTTTTGAAAGTCAGCCATTTGCATAGCATTTGCAAGATCCATGTAATCCGTCGCTTTATCAGTCATGTACTGTTTAAATCCATTCTTATAAAGGCCAGGAGAAAATACAGAGGTTGCCGCCCAAGAGAACATCTTTAATTTAGAAGGAGCTTTGTCTCTTAGACTGCCGAAAAGTAAACGAAAAGCTTCTGTCCATCCATCTGAAACTAAGTCTTCTTTAACTCTTCCTCCAGTAAGCAGAGTCTCAAAGTTATTCCTTCTCTCATTATGCCATCCACTTTCTTGCGTCGATATCCAATCAGGGTCAGTTGGTCGATTATTTCTAACATCAACGGATGAAGGTGTTCTTTGAAATACGAACAAGGTCTCAGCTGAGGCTCCTAGGTGAGGAACGCATTGTATTGCAGTCGCACCCGTACCGATAACTGCGACCCTTTTATCTTTTAGGTTGGTAAGGTTTCCCTTGGTATCACCACCCGTATAATCGTAATCCCAACGACTAGTGTGGAAAGTATGCCCTTTGAAATCGTTAATGCCTTTCATGGCAGGCAATTTCGGCCTATTCAGAGGTCCATTTGAATGTACTACGTACCTCGCTTTGATGCTGTCCTCTCTATCGGTTTTAACGGTCCAGAGTCCTGCGTTTTCATCCCAGACAGTTGAGGTAACTTCTGTTTGCAGACAGGCGTTATCATATAACTTATATTTTTTACATATTAAGTGACAATAATCTAGGGTCTCTGAAGCATTGGTATATTTTTCTTTAGGTACAAATCCTGTTTCTTCAAGCAAAGGAAAGTATATATAGGCTTCTATGTCGCATGAAGCTCCTGGGTATCTATTCCAATACCAGGTTCCACCAAAATTACCTCCTTTTTCAATGATTCTAAAATCATCAATACCTGCTTCCCTTAATCTAGCTGCAGCAAGCATTCCTCCAAAACCACCACCAATAATTAAGACTTCTACTTCATCTGTTAGAGGTTCTCTTTCTATTTCTTCTTCCAAGTATGGGTCTTCAACAAAATAAGAAAACTCTCCAGAGACCTCTTGATACTGTTCATTACCATCCTGTCGTAAACGTTTATCTCTTTCTAGCCTATATTTCTTTGCTAGTTCATCAGGATCAAAGTTAATTTCATTTAGTTCAGCTGACATAGATTTTCCTCAATTACGGTTAAATACTAATTCAAGTCAAAGAAAAGTTCATTAAAAATTATAGATAGAATCTTCCACATATCCTATAAGGCAATTAGATTCATAAATTCCATTCTAGATTTCTGATTATCTCTAAAAGCACCAAGCATTCTACTGGTAACCGTGCTTGTTCCTCTTTTTGATACACCTCTACTGCTCATGCATTGATGTTCAGCATCTATAACAACCGCTACTCCTTTAGGTTTAAGTACTTTATTGATGGTATCAGCTATTTGTGCTGTCATTGTCTCTTGGGTTTGGAGCCTTTTTGCAAATAAATCTACCACTCTTGCAAGTTTACTTAAGCCTACAACACGCTTATCTGGAAAATAGGCAACATGAGCCTTTCCTATAATTGGAACCATGTGGTGCTCACAATGAGATTCCAGCAATATATCTTTGACTAAAACTATTTCATCATAACCCTCAATCTCTTCAAAAACTTTTGAAAGAATTTCTTCTGGATCTTGACCATAACCCTCATAAAACTCTTCATAAGACTTAACCACTCTCTTAGGTGTATCTACAAGCCCCTCTCTAGAAGGATCATCCCCAGCCCAAGAAATTAATGTTCTTACTGCATCTTCAGCCTCTTTTCTGCTAGGTTTAGATGTAGGATCTTTTGTATTCATAATTTACCCCTTGCATTAATTATACATTAAGGTAATTAAATATTTATTAGTGTGGATTTCTTGATTCACTAGTTATAAATTAACCGCTCAAACTTAAGAGGAAAAATAATGAGTGAATTCGATACCCCAAACTTTTCAGTGGATTTATCTAATCAAGTTGCATTGGTAACAGGAGCTTCGTCTGGTTTAGGTTACAGATTCTCGAAAGTCTTAGCCAAATGCGGAGCTAAAGTGGCTTTGTCAGCAAGAAGAGTAGAAAAGCTTGAGAGTTTAGCTGAAGAGATTAAATCAGATGGCGGAGAGTGCATTGTTGTGCCTATTGATATGGTAGATAGAGATAGCATTCGTGCAGCCGTTAAAAAAGTTGAAGAAGATTTGGGTACGATTAATACACTCGTTAATAATGCAGGTATGGTTGATGCTCAATGGGCAATAAAACAAAGCGATGAATTAATTGATGGAGTGATAGACACTAACCTAGTAGGGCCGTATTTGCTCTCTAATGAGGTAGCCAGAAGGTTAATAGAAAAGAAAGAACCTGGAAGAATGGTTAATATCTCCTCTTTAGCGGCATTTAACACCACACCAAATTCAGCTGCAGTCTTGTATTCAACGACCAAATCAGCGATTGTAAGAATGACCGAAGCTCTGTCAGTGGAGTGGGCTAAGCACCATATTAATGTGAACGCTATAGCTCCGGGTAT
>CAJWKH010000037.1 GCA_913042085.1 uncultured Gammaproteobacteria bacterium
GAATGTCTAATAATCTATTGAAAGAAGCACTAAACGATTCTACGCCAGCAGCTTACAACCCTTTTAGTGCAGGAGTTAATTCAAATATTGAAAGGACATTGATTGATGTTTATAGAAAAGGAACAAGCGATCTAACGATGGTAGATTTCAAAATATCAAGTAACGACTTATGGGAAATGCCAGGAGGCAACATGGGTCTATTGGTTGGATTAGAATACCGTGATGAGGAAATGGATGACGATAGAGACCCAAGGCTAGATGGGACTATCACATACACTGACTACGAAGGCGATACATTCCCATTAGTGGCTGATGTACTGAACTCTTCACCAACGGCTGATGTTTCCGGCTCAAGAAATATTGTTTCGGTCTTCACAGAGTTACAAATTCCGCTAACGGATAAAATAAATGTACAGTCAGCTCTTAGACACGAAAGTTTCTCTGATTATGGTGACTCAACAGTAGCTAAACTTGCTTTAGGTTGGGAAGTTACTCCTTGGATGGATTTAAGAGCTTCTGCATCAACTGCTTTCAGAGCTCCAAACATCATTCAGATGAATGAAAAAACTGTTGTAAGATCAGGAACAAGGTACGACAGAGCAGCATTTCAAGTTAATGCAGTTCAGAGTGTTGAAAATGTTATTGATTCTGACTCACGTTATACCATTCAAAGAATGGCAACAGGCGCAGAGAATCTTGATGCTGAAGAATCAGAAAACTATTCAGTTGGTTTAGTTCTCTCACCAACAGATGACTTAATCATTACTGTTGACACATGGTCTATAGAAAAGGATAAAACTATAGGATTATTCGGTCGTGAAAACCAAACAGTTAACGACATGCTTATAAGATTTTCTAATGGAACAAATAATTGTTCAACATTTGCAGGTGATCCTTTAGTTGTTAGAGAAGCTCCGGATGCAGGTGATGCTGCGGGATTTGCAGCAGCAGGCGTATGTCCTTTTGGTGATATTAAATACGTCAAAAATAATTACACCAATATGGCCTTAAGAACAGTTGAAGGTACTGATATTGGAATTTACTATGATGTTGAAAGTGATTATGGGGACTTTGGTATTAGATACATCGGAACTTTCATTGATAAGTTTGAACAAAAAGCTAGTGGAGAATTTGCTAGACTTCAAGCTGAAAAAGATGCTGGTGTAATTCCTGAATCAATTCCTTTAAAAGGTTTTGGAGACCTACTTGAAAAAGATGGAATTTATGACAATAAACATACATTAAGGATGTCTTGGGATAAGGGACCTTACAGAGTTAGCCTATATGGGCTTAAGAAAGGTTCATTTGTTCAAACCTCATTAGGGACTAAAAGTGGAGTGCCTTATTTAATTCCTTCTATGACAACTTTGAATCTAACAATGTCTTATGACTTTAAATTAAGAGATCAAAATGCAAGAGTTAGATTTTCTGTTAAAAACCTTGAAGATGAAAGAGCTCCAACAGCTGATAGATACTATGGATACTATGCTGATGCTCATCAAGATTATGGAAGAAATTACTACGTTGATTTCACTTTAAGAATGAAGTAATCCTTTAGTATTGAAAAAGGGAGCTTACGCTCCCTTTTTTATTTAAAATTATTCAATAATGTCAGTTTTAAAAGAAAATTTTGGATTCCTGCTTGGAGTAACTGCTGCAATTGTAGTTATGTTGCTCCCTACCCCGGATGGCCTTTCTGAAGAAGCTCACAAAACGGCTGCCTTATTCTTGTTAATGGGAATATGGTGGGCAACTGAAGCAGTGCCTGTTGCAGTTACAGCCTTAGTTCCTTTAGCTTTATTTCCTATGCTGGGCATACTTGATATACAAAGTGCAGCTAACCCTTATGCAAATAAAACAATTTATTTATTCTTTGGAGGTTTCTTGATAGCTACAGCTATCCAAAAATGGGATTTACATAAAAGAATTGCTCTATTTGTACTTGAGTATGCTGGCTCGAATGGGGCATCTTTAATCCTTGGCTTTATGTTAACCGCAGCCTTAATAAGTATGTGGGTGATGAATACAGCTACTACAATCATGCTACTACCCATTGGACTTGCAGTAATTACAGTCGTTAAAGAAACAGTTAAAGGTTTAAGTGATCAAGAAATGGAGTCTTTTCAATTAGCTCTTTTATTAGGCATAGCTTATGGAGCCACGATTGGCGGAATGTCTACCCTAATTGGTACTGGCCCAAATGGAATGCTTGCAGCATTTATGGCGGATAACTATAACCTTGATATAAGTTTTGTTGATTGGATGAAAGTTGGTGTTCCTTTAAGTGCAATTATGCTTCCTTGTAGTTGGTTAATACTTACGAGAATAATTTTTAAAGTGGAATTTGAAACTTCTCAAGAGACAAAAGATCTCTTAAGTAACATGAAACAAGAATTAGGGAAATTTGATGGAGCTGAATTTAAAGTTTTTGTCGTTTTTATTTTAACAGCCATGACTTGGATGTTACGGACTGTATTAGATGACATAAACGGTCTTGAAGGTTTATCAGATGCAGGTATAGCTATGATTTCTGCTTTATTTCTTTTTCTCTTACCTAGCGGCGACAAAGAAAAAAGAGGTGCCTTACTAGAATGGAAAGATGCTCAAGAGAATGTCCCTTGGGGTTTACTTGTTCTTTTTGGAGGCGGATTAAGCCTAGCCAATGCAGTTCAAGCAACTGGATTAGCTGTGTGGATGGGAAACCTGATTCCTCAAGGAATAAGTATAGTTCTGATTGTGATATTAGTAGTGACTATGATCATCTTCTTAACTGAATTAACTTCAAACATGGCTACTACAGCAACTTTCTTGCCGGTGGTTGCTGCAATAGCTATACAATCTGAATTTAATCCTCTACTTGTTACAGCGGCTGTTGCTCTAGCTGCAAGCTGTGCATTTATGTTACCAGTAGCTACACCTCCCAATGCCATAGTATTTGGATCAGGCCTAATAAGAGTACCTCAAATGGCTAGAGCAGGATTTCTAATTAATATTTTAGGGATTTTGGTAGTATCTTTTGTGGCAGCAGTTTCAGTTCCTTACTTTCTTACCTAGTTTCCTTTAGCTAACGCTCCTGGTCTTCTAGTATCTGCTACTCCATAAATAACTTGGTCTTTTATAAATATAGCTTGAACACTTCCCATTGTCATAGACCTTTTAACATTGTGACCTTTTTCTTTTAACAATTTTATTGTGTCAGGACTAAAACCATTTTCTAACTCTAAGTTGCCAGCCAACCTTTGATTTATTCTAGGAGCCATGACTGCTGATGCAAAACTCATGTTGTGATCTATAACGTTAGAAATAACTTGGGCTATTATATTAGGTATTCTTCCTCCACCAGGAGATCCTAAAACCATGAATAACTTACCTTGAGGATTAAAAACAAGTGTAGGTGCTTGGGTACTAATCATACGCTTTCCAGGCTCTAACTTATTTGCTTCACTAGTACCTAAAGATAAGTCATTAGATTTTCCATAAAAATGAGAGAAATTTCTCATTTGATTATTCAGCAGGAACCCGCCCTTCTCTACGGTAACGCCTGATCCAAAAGAAGAACCTAAAGTATAAGTAGTAGAAACTGCATTACCTATTGAATCTATTACGGAGAAGTGAGTTGTGTCTGGACTTTCATCTATTTTACTCAAGTCGCCAGCATAAATTAGTCCATCTTCAGTTCTTATTTTAGTAATAGAATTAGATCGCTCCTGTAAATACTCCTTAGATAATAATTGCCTAATAGGTACATTATAATAATCCGGGTCACCATGATAACGGGCCCTATCAGCATATGCTCTTTGCATAGATTCAGATAATAAATGAACAGTTTCAGCAGAATTAGGGCCTAGTATTTTTAGATCAAAATTCTCCAAAATACTCATGATCTGCAGAAGTACTAGCCCTCCGCTTGCAACAGGAGCCATTGAAACTATCTTATATCCTCTATAATCAATACTTATTGGTTTTCTTTCTTTTGCTTCGTAAGCAGCTAAATCTTCTAAAGTAATCAGACCTCCATTGCTCAAGGAATCCTCTTCTATCCATTTAGCTATTTCACCTTCGTAAAAGGCCTCTTTACCCTTCCTGCTAATTAGAAATAAAGTTTTAGCCAGTTTAGGTTGTTTTAATAAATAAGATACTGCGATAGGGTTTTCTTTCTTGTCATAAAACTTATTTTTAGAAGTAGAGTTTTCTAAAAGAGATTCCTTAGACCACTCCAAAGCGTAATTTAAGTCATGAGTCACGGGTATTCCGTTCTTAGCTAATCTTATAGATGGTTTCATAACTTCACTAAGGCTTAACTTGCCATGTTTTTCATGTGCTTTTACTAATCCTGCCACTGATCCAGGTACAGCATTGACTAGATGACCAAATCTAACTACGCTTGAACCATCTACAAACATTTCACTCCTAGCTGATTTAGGTGATGCAGAACGGTAGTCTAGGGTTTCCACTTTATCCTTTTCTTTATCATAAATAAGCATAAAGCCTCCGCCGCCTAAGTTGCCTGCTCTAGGTAAAGTAACAGCTAAAGCAAAACCAACGGCGACCGAAGCATCAACAGCATTACCTCCTTTAGTTAAGATTTCATAACCAGCTTCAGTGGCGTGGGTATTCTGAGATACGACCATAAAATTCTCCGAAGACTCAGCATGAATTCGATCTTGATAATCTAGGGTGGTTTGGGTTCTAGCAAATAAAGCACTGCTTATAAATAAACAATTTAAAAGGAAGAGTATCAGAAGTTTTTTCATAATTGTTCTAAGGAGCTACAGCTCCAGAACTAGGCCTTCTTGGATCGGCTGCTCCATAAAAATATTCTCCATCTTTGAGAATAGCTTGAACACTTCCCATGGTGCTTGAAGGATATAATTTATAGCCCTTTTCTTGTAAAAGTTTTTCTGTATCTGGTCCAAACCCTTTTTCCATCATCAGAACCTCTGGTAACCATTGATGATGAACTCTAGGGCTATTAACTGCTTGCGCTATATTCATATCATGCTCCATAACGTTAAGTGCTACCTGCAATACAGTGGTAATTATTCTGCTTCCTCCAGGACTTCCTAGAACTAGATAAGGTTTGCTATCTTTAAATATAATTGTTGGAGTCATTGAGCTCAAAGGTCTTTTATTAGCCTGAATCGAGTTAGCTTCAGAGCCTAATAGTCCATATCCATTGGGAACACCTGGTTTTGAAGAAAAATCATCCATTTCATTGTTCATTAACATTCCTGTTCCAGGAATCATAATTCCTGATCCATAAGAAAAATTTAAAGTATAAGTATTAGAAACAGCATTTCCGTATTGATCCATTACTGAGAAATGAGTTGTATCGGGACTTTCGTATGGGTAAGGGTCCCCTGCAAAAACATCTTTCGAAGCGGTTCTGGAATTAACTGAAATGCTTTTATTTAAGAAGCTAGAGTATTTCTTAGACATTAAACTAAAAGGTACGTCATAAAAGTCCATGTCACCTAAATGCTTACTTCTATCCGCGTATGCTCTTTTCATCACTTCAGCCAATATATGAATACTTTCTGCGCTCCCAAAACCCATATCTTTAATGGGAAATTCTTCAATCATATTAAGCATTTGAATTAAGTGAATACCTCCCGAGCTGGCAGGCGGCATAGAAACAATCTTGAAGTTTTTGTAGGTTCCTTCTACAGGTGATCTTTCAACGGGCATATAATTCTTAAGATCTTCTGCGCTAATTAAACCTCCATTCCTTTCCATCTCTTTGACAATCTTTTTAGCGATCTCTCCTTTATAAAAAGCATCCGGCCCATTTGCAGATAATTGCTTAAGAGTCCAAGCCAAATCAGGTAACTTTAGTATTTCTCCAGCCTGGTAATTGCTCTTATCGCTCTTATAATAAGATTTAGCTGCCGCTTCATTAGAGGAAAGTCTTTGCTTATAACGCGATGAAGCCAATATATTTGCCAAGTCGTGTGGAACAGCAAAACCTTCTTCAGCTAACTTTATGGAAGGCTCTAGCACTTCTTGCCAAGTCATTGTTCCATACTTTGTTAAAGCTCGATGCAGACCTGCTACGGTTCCTGGCACTCCAGCCGAAAGTAAAGAAAACTGAGCTTTCTGTTTATCGTAGTTACCTTTTTCATCTAAAAATAGATCTCTATGAGCAGCAGACGGAGCTCTTTCTCGGTAATCAATAGTCAAGGTCTTATCTATGTCTTTAAGATAAATAACCATGAAGCCTCCACCTCCTAAATTACCAGCTCTAGGTAATACGACAGACAAAGCCAGACCTGTTGCCACAGCTGCATCAACCGCATTCCCTCCTTTCCTTAAGATTTCTGCCCCAACCTCACTTGCAGATTGCCTTTGAGAAACAACCATTCCTGTCTTGCTTATTTCAGGATGATTAATTGCACTGTATTCAATAATAGGAAGGCTACTATTAGAATGAATCGTAAAAGAAATAAAAAGAATAAACAGAGATGAAATTATTCTACTAAACATTAAATTGGTAGATAAATTAAGGAGTCTAATCATCAATTGATTGATAAACCAAAGCACTAAAAGTTTCTCTTAGTGGCCACGTGTTTGCCAGTACTTGAGTCATTGCAACAGCTACTAATTCTTCTTCCGGGTCTATCCAGAAAATAGTTGATGCAGCTCCTCCCCAAAAATACATTCCATTAGAACCATATTGACCAGTAAGACCAGTATCAGTAATAACTCCGACAGTAATACCAAAACCTATGCCCTCCGTTACATAATCATCATCTGACCCAGTTCTATTTAATACCTCTTTTCTGAGATGATTTGAAGATAGTAATTCAACTGACTTTCGACTTAGTATCCTTTCATCCCCTAGTTTTCCTCCGTTCAAAAGCATTTGGGCAAATTTAAGATAATCCTCTGCTGTAGATACCAACCCAGAGCCACCATCAAAAACTTTAGCCTTAACTAAATAAGGACTATACGATCTATCATCTATTTTTATCATTAATAGATCTTCTGGTATTTGACTTTCCATACCGGGGATAAGCCTTCTTAAATCTCCGGGATATGCATACAAGCTAGTGAACCGATCTTTTTTAGATTCAGGAACATAAAAAGAAGTATCTTTCATACCTATAGGTTTAAATATCCTTTCTTCCAAGAATACGTCAAACGTCTTACCGGAAGCTCTTTCTATTACACAACCTAATACGTCCATACCCATTGAATAAGTATATTGATCTCCTGGTTGATGCATTAAAGGTGCTTTTGTCGCTAGCCCTTTACTAAAAGCACAAATGTTTGGAAAGGATTTCTCAGATTTAATTACTACTGAATTGCCTACTTGAGACGTATCTAAATTATCAATAAAAAAATAAGGAGATAATTTCTCTTTTTCGTAAATTTCTTGCAAAGCGTCGTTTGCAGTAAAACTATAAGCAATTCCTGAGGTATGAGTAGCTAAATCTCTTATGGTAATCTCTCTTTTAAGTTTCTCAGTATTGAAACTTCCATCTTCGTTCATTACCATTACTTCTGTATTAGCAAACTCAGGGATATACCAAGAAACGGGGTCATTTAAACGAACCTTACCTTCTTCAATCAGAATCATTAATGCCACCCCTGTAATTGGTTTGCTCATTGAATAGATCCTAAACAACGAATCTTTTTGTAATGGTATTTGTTTTTCCACATCCGAAAAACCTTGGGTTTCAAAATGAACTACTCTTCCTTTTCTTGCAACTGCTGTTATAAAACCGGGGAATCTCCCTTCCTTTATTTGTTCAGCAAGGGTAGGTGCTATTTTCTCTAACCTTTCATGCAACATTCCAGCTTGACTAGCTTCATATGAGCTAGAAAAGACGGAAAGACTAAAAACTAAACTAGAAATTACAATTAACTTCTTCCTTAAAGAAATCATACATCCCCCTATTGACTAAAATACAATCATAATCATACTGATTTATTTAATTAACTCTAATAAATTTTATATATGGATTTATCAATAAAAGGAAAAAACGCCATAGTGTGTGCTTCCAGTCAAGGTTTGGGGAAATCAGCTGCTGTTGATTTAGCAAAAGAAGGAGTTAACCTTGCAATTTGTTCTAGAAATAAAGAAAAAATTAACTTAGTTAAAAATGAAATTAAGGATATTTCTGACGTAAAGATAGTTGCGATAGAAGCTGATCTTAGCTCTAAAAAGGATATAAATAATTTATTTAAAGAAGCCAAGCAAGAACTAAAGACAATTGACATATTGATCAACAATAACGGCGGACCTCCTCCTAGTACCTTTGAAGAACTATCTGATGATGATTGGCAAAAAGCTTTTAACGACACAATGATGTCAGCAATTAGACTTTCTAAGCTTACTTTACCTGACATGAAGAAGAATAAATGGGGCAGAGTCATAAATATTTCCTCGGTCTCAGTTAAAACGCCTGTAAATGGATTGTTTCTCTCCAATAGCATAAGAATGGGTGTCCTTGGTTGGGCTAAAGCTTTATCGGATGAAGTGGCGCCTTATGGAATAACGGTAAACACTGTCTGCCCTGGCACTACAAAAACGGAAAGAATTGAAGATATCTTGAACGCTCAATCTAAATCCACAGGCAAAAATAAAAAGGAGCTTGAAGAGGCAATAGCTAACAATATTCCTATGCAAAGAATCGGTGAAGCAACTGATCTTTCGGCATTGATTACTTTTCTTGCTTCCGAAAAAGCAAGCTATATGACTGGACTTGCTGTCCAAGTTGACGGAGGCAGTGCAAGAACTTTTTACTAATCTTTAAAGTGTTTATTTAATCTCTTAAATTTTTTTGGTGATCTTCTTATCGATAGATATGCAATGGAAGAAATAAACAAAGAAATTATTATTGGAGTCAAAAAATATCCAATATAAAAGTAAATAGACATACCTTCAGATAAATTAGCGCCGTAGTTCTGCATTGTTAATAAAATTACAGACAAAACAACAAAGAAAACCAAAATCTTCTTCTTTCTGACTTGGTGTCGGGTTGCTTCTTCTATTAGTTCTTCGAGTAAGAATTGTTGTTCTTCTTCATCCGAAGATATATTTATTTTTCCGCTCGCGTATGACCACTTCATATTCTTATACTTATACAAGCTAGATTACATTAAATAAATTTCTTTTAATAGATATTAAATGGCGGACCGGACGAGACTCGAACTCGCGACCTCCGCCGTGACAGGGCGGCGTTCTAACCAAACTGAACTACCGGTCCAAAAAAAAGCATTCTAACAGTTCTTGTCTATTTCAGAAGCGACTTTTAGACAATATTTCTAATTAATAAATATCTGTAATAGAGAAAGAATTCTCTACAACCTTATCGTTTTTAAATTCGACATGAAAAGAATTTTTATTTTTAGAAAAGGCTATAGATCTATATTCTTTTTCATCTTGGATATGCAATGCGCAACCTCCATCCACTGCGTAACATGACTCAAGAACTTTTTGAGATAGAAAATTCTTTAATGAAGGTCTTCTTTCTGGCTCTTCATCATAGTGCGGGCAGCAAGCACCTTTCACAAACCCTAAACAATCCATTATTTTAAGATCCTTCGACCACGAGTCAGTTATTCCTTGTTCAAACCAACAAATCGCTCCAGCACTGACTCCGCTCATAACAACTCCATTCTTATAAGCTTCATGAAGAATAAAATCCAAGCCCCAGTCTTTCCAAACGGCAAGCATACTCTTCGTATTACCTCCCCCAACAAAAATGACATCTTGTTCATTTATTAGGTCCTCCAAATCAGGGGTTCTTTTAAATAAATCTAAATGAACCGGGTTACAATTTAGTTTGGTAAAAGTAGCGTAATAATTATTTTTATACGCTTCATTGTCGCCTGTAGCTGTTGGAATAAAGCAAATATTAGGATTTTTTGCATTAGATTGATTAAGGATATAATTTTCAATTATTCCCTCGCCAGGATTCCTGCCAAACCCTCCGCCTCCGATTGCAATTATTTGCCTATTCATAAGTTATAAAACTTGATTCCTCTCTTAATCCTAGGTCTATTATTTTCTTGGCGCCATTTATTTGTATCTCTTAAACTATAAACACAACCGCAATACTCTTGCTGATAAAACTCCTCTCTTTTAGATATTTCAATCATTCTTGAAGAGCCGCCTTTTTTTCTCCAATTAAAATCCCAATAACTTACCTTTTCATATCTTTCAGCAGCTCTATGACCTGAATCATTTATTTGATTCATATCTTTCCATCTTGAAATACCTAGAGTTGTAGCGTAAACAGCAAATTCATTCTCACTGGCATAAAGAGCAGATCTTTCAAACCTCATATCAAAGCATTCTGTGCATCTTTTTCCTCTTTCAGGTTCATTTTCAAGACCTTTCACCCTCTCGAACCAATTGTCTTTATCATAATCCGCATCTATAAATGAGAATCCTAAAGTTTCACAAAACCTTTTATTTTCTTCTTTTCTAATTTCATATTCCTCAA
>CAJWKH010000038.1 GCA_913042085.1 uncultured Gammaproteobacteria bacterium
AGAAGAGGGTAAAAAGAATATATCCATATCTCAAATAATAAATCTAAGAAACAAAATATATGAATCTCCTTTTTTAGGTAAAAATAAAATAATCTCTATACCTAATATAGAGTCAATGTCTCGTGATGCCTCAGATGCTATTTTAAAAATTTTAGAAGAACCTCCAAAAGATACTTTTTTTATAATGTCTTCTAATTTTATCCACCAGATTTCTTCAACCATAAGAAGTAGATCTATTGAAATTGAAATCAAAAATCCTACATTTAATGAATGTCGTGAATGGTTATCAGAGTTTTATTCAGAAGATATTGATCTAGCTATAGAGCTATCCAATAATAGACCATTTTTGGCTAAAGATTTACTAGATTTAGACATTTTAAATCTAAGAGCGAGCTTTATAAGAGATATATCAGGTATTATTAAATCAGGAAAACATATAGTTAATATTTCAGAGAAATGGAGCAAAGAATTAGAAACACTTCCTTTAAAGCTTGAATGGATGTCTTATCTTCTTGTGGATGCTATTAAATATGAATCAGCTAAAGAAAATGCTCAAGTATTAAGTGACAGTGAGAATATCACAACGTACTTAGGAGAAAAGTCTGATATCTTTAATTTACACGAACTCTTAAAGCATACTAATGAAATTTGGAATTTATTTTGTAGCGACTCTAACCTTAAGAAAGAATACCAGTTGCAGTCTTTATTCGTTTCTTGGGAGAAAGGACTTGGTATTTCTAATCAATAAATTCTAGTACCAAGTTATTCGTTAGATCTTTCTTTTCTAAGTGTAAAAAGTGGCCACAGTCAGGAAGAATCTTTACTTCTAAATCCTCAAAGAAGTTTTCCATGCCTTCAGACAAATAATGTCCGATACAACCATCATTTTCTCCATGAAGATATAAAGAAGGCATTGATATCTTCTTGGCTAACAGACTGTTAGCTAATTCATTTATTCTTTCAGTTTGTAACTCAGACTGGAAAGTACAACGATAATATGCCAAAGCCTTTGATAAAACCGAGTCTTTAGAGAGAACATCTATTGTTGACTTTGCATATTCTTCATATTCAGGCCAATTAGGAGACCAGTCTGACCATAGTTTCTTTATGAAATTAAAGTCATTAAAAGGGACGGCAACATCTGCTATTTCTAATTGAAAGAAAAACATGTACCAAGATTTTCTTTGCTGTTCAGCGTCACTCAGGAAAGCTGTACCAACACTTAAACCATGAGGAACAGATACAGAAATCAATTTACTAACTAAATCAGGTCTTAAACCTGCTATGGCATATGAAACACTTGAGCCCCAATCATGACCAAATAAGACAGTCTTTTGATCTGTTACACTTTCAATAAAATTAATCATATCTTCAGCTATACGGACTGATTGATAAGTATCTAGATCTTTATCTTCTGGATGATAGCCTGGCATGTAAGGAACATAGGCCTGATAACCTTTAGATGCGAAAAAAGACAACTGATCTTTATAGTTTTCAGGGCAATCAGGAAATCCATGCAAAAATACTATCGGGCATCCTTGTCCTTCTGTGTAGTAATAATGTTCAGAACTTGATTTTAGTAATTCCATTTTTTTTAGATATATTTAAAAATTTTAATATACTTAAAGTATGATAAGTATTTATTCTAAAGTAAATTAATTAAATAAAACGTTATGATTAAAATTTGGTCAAAACCCAATTGTATTTTTTGTGATAAGGCAATTAATCTTTGTAAACTAAAAAATCTAGAATATGAAAAATTAATGATAGATGTTGATTACACTAGAGAAGAGTTAATTGAAAAATTTCCAAATGCTAGAACTTTTCCTCAAATAACTATGGATGGAGCATACATTGGTGGATTTACCGAATTAGATGCCCATTTATCGTAATGGAAACTTTTACAAGTATTTTAGAATTTCTAACTTATTGGCTAGTTGATCAGTACTGGTTTCCTGCTTTTTTAATTGGCACAGGCATCTTTTTTACTATTTACTTGGGTTTTCCTCAAATAAAGTATTTTAGACACGGTTGGAGAGTTCTTACAGGTAAATACATAAAAGAAGATACTGAAGGTGATACAACACCATTCCAAGCTTTAACTACTGCTTTATCTGGAACAGTGGGAACAGGAAATATAGGTGGTGTAGCGCTAGCTATCTTTCTCGGAGGTCCTGCAGCAATATTTTGGATGTGGGTAACTGCTTTCCTGGGCATGACTACAAAATTTGTTGAGGTCACACTTTCACATAAATATAGAGAAAAATTACCAGATGGAAGTATGTCTGGCGGACCTATGTATTACATTGAAAATGGCTTAAACATGAAATGGTTAGCTGTTGTCTTTTCGGTCTGTTTATTATTGATGTGTATAGGTACTGGCAATATGCCTCAGATTAGCAGTATCTCTGTTGTCCTACTTGATACATTCAATATACCCAAGATTGTAACAGGACTAGTACTTTCTGTTCTTGTTTGGCTGGTAATTATTGGAGGCATTAAAAGAATTGCGCAAATAGCCAGTAAATTAGTCCCATTTATGGCTTTTTGGTACATAGTAGGTGGGTTAGCTGTAATTTTTAGTAATTATGAAAATATAATTCCTTCATTTCAATCAATTTTTGTTCATATTTTTACTCCTACCGCTGCTGTTGGAGGTTTCCTAGGTGCCAGCGTGGCTGCTGCTTTGACGAGAGGCGTAAATAGAGGTTTGTATTCGAATGAAGCCGGTCAAGGTTCTGCCCCTATAGCTCACGCCTCATCTAAAACAGAAAACCCTATAGAAGAAGGTATGGTTTCTATTCTTGAACCTTTTATAGACACAATAATTATTTGCACTCTTACTGGCTTAGTTATCCTTTCGTCTGGAGTTTGGAATCAGAAATTTGAAAATAAGTTTGAAGCTAGTGCAATGGTTTTCGTTGAAGGAAAGTTTATTGAAACTAACCAAGAAGATACTGCTGAACTTAGAAATTACTACTATGGAAATAACCCAGCAATAGAATATACAGGACCAATTGAAGTAATTGATGGAAGAATAAATTTAGAGAAAGTAACTCTTCTTCATAATAGATCAATTGCTGAAAATACCATTGTTTATTTCTCTGAAGATAATTCTTTATACTCGGGATCATTAGAAGTAAAAAACGGCACTATAAAAAATATGGGAGACTATGTCTTAAGAGGCAACTCCTTGCTTCTTGGTGCTGATCTAACTGGTAAAGCCTTTACTAAGAGTATTTTTGGAGATTTTGGTCAATACATAGTGGCTATTGGTCTTTTATTATTTGCTTTCTCAACTGTAATTGCTTGGTCATACTATGGAGATAGGGCAACCGTCCATCTTTTCGGAGAAGGATGGGTTTTCTGGTACAGAGTTGTTTATGTAGCAGCTTTTTTTACTGCTTCAGTAATTGACACTAAGATAGTTTGGGATATAGCTACAGTAATTGGGCCTATTGCCACTGTCCCCAATTTATTAGCTTTAATTCTATTAAGAAAGGAAATAAAAAAGATAGATTCTGAATACATAATAAAGACTTAAAAGGGAGAACTAAATATGAAGAATATATATATAGCCTTGCTTCTTTTATCTTTAGTAGCTTCGTGCAGTGATAGAAAAAACTCAAACATAGAGTTATTTTCAAGTGGAGCTAAAATTTCTGGCGTAAATGGAATTCATTTTGGTCCAGATGGTTTTTTATATGCTGCTTCTGTTATTGGTTCCGATATATCAGTTGTTGATACAGAAACAAAAGCAATAGTTAAGAGATATGGTCCTGAACAAGGTGTTTTTGGTCCAGATGACGTTGCATTTAATGATAAGGGAGAATTTTATTGGACTACCATCCTAACAGGTGAAGTGGCTGGTTTTAATTTACAAGGAGAAAAAATTATTGCAGCTAACCTTGGACCTGGAGTTAATCCTATAACCTTCTCTGATGATGGAAGATTATTTGTTGCTCAATGTTTTTATGATGATGGTTTATTTGAAGTAGATCCTCTAGGAATAGAACAGCCTAGAAGCATAAAAGAAGGTTTAGGACCTTACTGCGGTCTAAATGGAATGGATTGGGGTCCAGATGGAAGACTGTACGGACCAAGATGGTTTAAAAATGAAGTTGTGAGCTTAGATGTAGACACTGGGGAAATGCGTGTAGAAGCTAAAGGCTTAAATGTACCGGCTGCTGTTAAGTTTGATTCAAATGGAATATTACATATCTTGGATACTGCAGATGGAAAAGTGTTAAAGGTCGTAGATGGAAAATTAGTGACTATAGCTAATCTACTTACAGGTTTAGATAATTTTGCTTTTAATGATAAAGATGAGATTTTTGTTTCAAGTTACGCTGACGGTTCAGTCTTAAAAGTTAATGGTGACAAGATTGAAGAGATTCTTCCTGGCGGTATCTCGCATCCAGGAGGATTAGCTGTTTATAAAGATAGTCTTATTGTTGCTGATATTCAATCTGTAAGGGCCTTTAATATTGACAATAAGAATCAGGAATGGGTACTAAGAAATATCTTTAGAGCCTCACCACTGGGGGCGAATACATCTGCAGCAATACTGGACGAACAAGTGCTTTTGGTAAGCTGGGTAGATAATACTGTTAAAATTCTTGAACCTGAATCCGGCAATATCATTAAAAGTTTTGAAGGCTTAAACATTCCGGTTTCAGCTGCGAAATTTAATGATTCTTACGTAGTTGCTCTACATGGAAATTCATCTATTTCTATATTGAATGAAGATGGCAGTCTAGAAATTCTGTCTAATGAATTTGATTCGCCTACCCACGTAATACCATATAAAAATGGACTGTTAGTTTCAGATCGAAATAGAGGAGAGATTATAGAAGTTTCATCTTCTGGAGATACAATAACGTTAGTATCAGGACTTAATTCACCAGAAGGAATTGCGATAATTGAAGATACTATATTTGTATATGAAGGAGATACTGGTGAAATTAAAGCTATTTCTAACAATAATATATCAGTAATTGCTAAATTAAGTTCTGGAAGTCCAGCAGCCTCTCCTATGCAGCCTCCTTCAATGGTTTTTAATGGCTTAGTAGCTCATGAAGGATATTTGTATGCTACTGACGAAATGAAAAGGTCTATATTTAAAATTCTCCCGTGAAGAAACTAGTAATTCTTTTTTCTATATTCATATTTTCCTTGCATCAATTTGGGGCAGGACAGATATCTAAATTAAACGGAATAGACATTTGGTGGGAAGGGCATGGTAATAGTGCCAATCCTCCCGTCTTAATGATTATGGGCTTGAATTCTAATCTAAAACGGTGGCCTCCTGAGTTAATAGAAGGGTTAGTTAATCAAGATCTTTATGTCATTACTTATGATAATAGAGATACTGGCAAATCGACTTGGGTAACAGAAGAATCAGCAGTTATTAAAATTCTTAAATATATGCCTACATTTGTACAAGAACCAATCGTTAATTGGTTTTTCGATCAAATGCTAGATGAAGAAGGTCGCTTTAAGATGGGGGGTGTTCCTTCTGAATACAATTTGGAAGATATGGCTCTTGATGGGATGGCTTTATTGGATCATTTAGAAATAGACAAGGCTCATATAGTCGGTGCATCTATGGGAGGTATGATTGCTCAGGTTATTGCACTAAATCATCCAGAAAGATTGATAACTTTAACAGGTATCATGACTACCCCTGGTTTTGATACAGCCGGTTTATCAGGTCCTTATCCTAAATATTTAGATGCCATGAGAGATTCTTTTCTTTTAAATCTTCAAAGTAAACCTAAAGAATCTTCAGAAGTAGGTAACCTAGCATTAATTGGAACGAATTTTTTAAAAGAAGAATATGAAAATCTAGTAAAAATACTTAAATCTATGGAGAAACATGGTAATAATCCAGATTCTGGTCATATGGCTGCTGTTGGGTCAAGCCCTAATAGATTTAAAAGGTTAAAGGAAATAACAATACCTACTCTAATAATACATGGCACAGAAGATCCGTTAATCCCAGTAGATCATGGGTTAGCAATTTCTGAACAAATACAAAATTCTGAAAAGTTGATAATTAACGGAATGGGGCATAATTTTCCAACTTCAGTTATTCCTGTAATAATTGAGAAGATGATTCATCATTTTGATGGGTAATAAGCTAATATTTCATTTAAGAAGGGGGATAGATGTCTGAAAATTACGTAGAAATAGAAGGTGTTCACCATGTGGCCTATAGATGCCGAGATGCTGAGCAAACTAGATGGTTTTATGAAGACGTCTTAGGTCTTAAGCTAGCTGCGGCCATGTCCTTTGATCATGTTTCTGGGACTGATAAAGAAATGAAATATATGCATATATTCTTTGAAATGTCAGATGGAAATTACATTGCCTTCTTTGATGACCCTCATAATGCGCCTTCTGATTTCTTTAAAGACATGAATGGATTCGATAGCCATGTAGCAGTTCAAGTAAACTCGATGGTTGATTTAGATAAAGTAAAAGAACAACTAATTGCTGTAGGATGGAAGTCTTTTATTATTGATCATGAGTTTGTAACCTCTCTTTATATCTTTGATCCTAATGGGATACAGCTAGAATTTACTTGCAGGGCCAAAGATCATGATCAAATAATGGAAGAAGATGCCAATAAAGCCCATCAAGAGCTTGAACAATGGACGAAAGAAACAAGAAATCTAAAATTAGATAAATTTGGTAATGAAGCTTTAGATCTTAGAGAAAAGACCTAACTATGAATGACCAAGTAAAATATCAAAGATTACCTTTGATATTCGCTTTTAAAGATACTTCTTCTTATAAAGATACTTATGCAGGAGAAATTGGAACTGTAGCTTTAACTGCTCATTTACTAAAACCAAGAGATTCAAGTAATAAAACTGCGGTGGTATTCATGCATCCTACTGGAGGAGGAAGTTATCTACCTATGCTTAATTCATTAGCTAAACAAAATATAGATACTGTTTGGTGTGATAGCAGATATAGAGGTACAGATTCTGCTTTAATTATGGAAAAAGTCCTAATAGATTTAGGAAATTGCATTAAATCTTTAAAGAAGGATCATGGATACGAAAAAATAGTTCTAGGAGGATGGAGCGGAGGAGGGTCATTGTCTCTATTCTATCAATCAGAAGCTGAAAACCCTTCAATTACAGAAACTCCTGCTGGAGATCCAATTAACCTAATAGATGAAAAGTTTATACCAGCTGATGGAATAATGCTTATAGCAGCACATGAATCTAGACATAGAACCTTTACCGAGTGGATTGATGGCTCTGTTATAAATGAAATTGAACCTGAAAATAGAGATATAGAACTTGATATTTATAACTCAGAAAATCCTAACCAACCAACTTATTCTCAAGAGTTTCTAGATA
Organism: uncultured Gammaproteobacteria bacterium; assembly: GCA_913042085.1. Taxonomy (GTDB): domain Bacteria; phylum Pseudomonadota; class Gammaproteobacteria; order Magnimaribacterales; family Magnimaribacteraceae. Next base: position 7,377 of record CAJWKH010000038.1, read on the forward strand.
CTTACAGAAAGGCTCAAATAGAAAGAAATAGAAGGATAACAGCATGGGTACAAGAAAAATTAACTGATTTTAAAAAGGAAAATGAAAATAATAGAGAATTCGGTTTCGTTGTTCATAGGACTATGGCTGATCCTAAATGGCTAGATCCATCTATCGACCCTAATGGAAGACAACCTAATTGGTGTTTTTTAGGTGATCCTAAAGTTGTAAATAATAGTCCCATAGGTTTAGCACGGTATTGTTCATTAAGAAGCTGGATGTCTCAATGGAGTTATGACTATGCAAAAGGTGATGGAATAAGTTGTGCAAAGAATATATCAGTACCAACTTTAGTGATTGGAAATACAGCAGACGATGGAATTACTCCTTCGCATACACACAATTTATATAATGCGGTAGGTAATGAGAATAAAGAATTAGTGTGGATTCAAGACGCTAATCATTATTATTTCGGCCAACCGGAAAAATCTAAAGAATCAGCAAAAGCATGTCATGTTTGGCTATCTAAGAACAATCTAATATGAAGAAGATTTTAGTTAATGAGGTGGGCCCTAGAGACGGTCTTCAGAATATAGAGAATATTCTAAATGTTGAAGAGAGGTTTGATCTTATAAAATCATTAGAAAAGGCAGGAATTAATTCATTAGAAATAGGTAGTTTCGTAAACCCTAAATCTGTTCCAGCAATGGCCAATACAGACGTTTTATTAGATAAATTATCAACTACCAAAAGCCATTATTCTGTACTTATACCTAATACTGTTGGCTATAAAGCAGCAAAAGAAAATAGAGTTAAAGAAATATGTTTGGTTTTATGTGCTACGGAATCTATGAATATGGAAAATATAAATAAAAGCATCAAAGATACCATTGTAGAATTTAAAGAAATTATAAAAATGACCAAACAAGATAATATAAGATCTAAGATCTATCTTTCAGTGGCTTTTGAATGTCCCTACGAAGGAATAGTAAACCCTGATTACATACATGAATTAACTAAAGATTTTTTGTGTAATGGTGTAAATGAAGTTGTTATAGCAGACACTATAGGAGCTGGAAAACCAGAACAGGTAAAAAAGCTATTTAATACACTTGTTAACGATTTTGGATCTTCTAAATTTTCGGCTCACTTTCATGATACGGAATCTTTAGCTATATCAAATGTAAAAGCTGCCATGGAGGAAGGTATATCTAAGTTTGATTCTTGTATAGCGGGCCTGGGAGGCTGTCCATTTGCCCCTGGTGCTTCCGGAAATCTAGCAACCGAAGACTTAGTGTCTATGTTGCACAAAGAAGGGGTAGAAACAGGTATAGATGAAGAGATGTTAAGAAAATCTGCGAAATTAGCAGCTAAACTTACTTCTTAGATCGAATTAGCAATACCAATAAGGGGTCTAGTGCTGTCATCAGATAAATAAAATCTACCAGCTTCCATCTTCTACAAAAGCTTATTAACCTATTATAGTTTTTTAATGTGTAATACGAAGTTACTGATCTAAGCTTGTCCTAATACATTTAGCAACTTGAATATCTTCTACTTCCTCTAAAAATAGTTTAAGTTCTCTATATTCATTCAACTCTCGTGGGGTTTCAGAAGACTTAAAACCAAAGAAATTTTCTCCTACTTCAGGATTTTGAGTGCCAATACCTACGAACATATTTGCGTTGGATTTAGTTTTACCAGTTAAAAGTTTATCTGCAATACCATCAATTAAGGTAGATATTTGAATTCTGGTCTCGTTAAGCTGCTTACAATTTAATGTTTTTGGGTCTACTTTTATGAAATGACGATCAGCTAATACTTTTTCATCGTAAGTAAAAGTTGGAGAAGCACAGCTGGATACAATAAAAGAAAGGACTAATAAGCCAACAAAGCTTTTATTAAAAAAATTAATATGCATGTAATTACTATCCTTATACTTAATTTCGAAGTTGACAATTTATCATAATCTATATAAATATTGTAGTTCTATGTGTAATTAAAAGATTGATAGAGTACAAAAGAAATTCAAATAAGATACTTAATTATTACTTCCAGCTATAAAACAATGAATTTATTAAATATTGCCATACACAACTTCAGTTCTTAACTTCATTAGAGATAGGAAGTTTTGTTAGTCCTAAATCTGTACCTGCAATGGAAAATACGGACGTTTTGCTACAAAAATTACTAACTGAGCAAAACAATTATTCTGTACTTATACCAAATATTTATGGTTATAAACTTGCTAAAGATAATAATGCTAAAGAGATTTGTTTAGTCCTATGTGCTTCAGAAACTATGAATAAAGAAAATATAAATAAAGATATAAGTGAAACAACTTCTGAATTTAAAAACATCATAAAAATATCCAAGAAAGATGAGATACGTTCTAAAGTTTATATTTCTGTTGCCTTCGAATGTCCTTATGAAGGACTAATAGATCCTTCATTTATTATTGATAAAGCTAAGGAATTTATTTCATGCGGTATAGATGAAGTTGTAATTGCAGACACTATAGGTGCTGCTCAACCAAACCAAGTAAAGGCACTTTTCAAGGAATTAATTAGTGAATTCAGTCTCTCTCAAATTTCAGCTCATTTTCATGATACTCGATTATTAGCATTGGATAATGTCATTGCTGCAATGGATGAGGGCATTCATAAATTTGATTCTTGTATAGCTGGTTTAGGGGGCTGTCCTTTTGCTCCTGGGGCTTCTGGCAATTTAGCCACTGAAGATTTAGTTTCAATGCTGCACAAAAAAGGAATAGATACCTGCATAAATGAAGAGATGTTACTAGATTCAGTAAAATTAGCAGTTCAACTTACAAGCTAACTTTTACTTCATCCATTCTCAATATAGTTTTATTTATGCAATAAAACCTCAATTGCTTTTAAAGGTATTTTCGGAAATTGACTTTAATCAATTAGTTGCTATCTAACTTGCTTTACATTTTATGAACTATGAACATAGAATTAATAAAAATACCTGAACCACCTACAGATTTACTTTACTTA
>CAJWKH010000039.1 GCA_913042085.1 uncultured Gammaproteobacteria bacterium
CTAAAGAAGGTGATGTATCAATAATTACTCTTGATGATGGAAAGGCCAATGTATTTTCAAGTGCAATGAGTGGTGCTATCAACAACTTACTTGATGAAGTTCCCGACGATAAAGGGTCTTTGTTGATTACCGGAAGACAAGGTTTATTTTCTGGAGGATTTGATTTAAAAACCATGACTGGTGGTGAAGCTAAAGACATAGTAGATATGACAGTAAATGGATTTAAGCTGCTTGCAAGAATTTACGGTTTTCCTAGACCTGTTGTAGTAGCTGCAAGTGGCCATTCAATTGCTTTAGGGGCTTTCTTGCTATGTTGCGCTGACTACAGAATAGGGGCTAAAGGTAAGTATATTGTCCAGGCTAATGAGCATAGAAATAATATGTCTATACCAGTTCCTATATTGGAGATTTCGAAATCAAGAATTTCTAAGAGACATTGGCATAGAGCTATTCTTAATGCTGAGGCCTACCCTATAGATCAATCAATAGAAGCAGGTTACTTGGATGAAGTGGTTGATGAAGGAGAATTGATGCAAAAGGCAATTGAGGTTGCAACAGACTTAGCAACTTTGGGCCATCCGCATTATCAAATGACTAAAGATTTAGATCAAAAGGATATACTTGAAAGAATCAATGCGGCTATAGAAGGAAGAGCAAATTCTTTATAAACATAAAATAAATGTTTCTAACTCTCTAGTTTTTGGTAATCTACGCATCCCAAAGTGGGGCCATAGCTCAGCTGGGAGAGCGCATCCCTTGCACGGATGAGGTCGTCGGTTCGATCCCGACTGGCTCCACCAATTTAAGAGTACTTATCAGAAATATAATTAAGCGAATTCTTAACTGCTTTTACCATCAATTCTATTTCTTCATCCCCAATGGTAAAAGCTGGACCCAAGCAGATTATGTCTCTAAATTCTCCCGTTCCTCCAGGGTAAAGAAAGACTCCATCTTCCAGCCCTTTCATCATAATTTGAGAGGTAACTTTTTCGTTTTCATCAAAACAGATCAACCCTTCTTTTTCTTTGACTATCTCTATTCCTATTAATAGACCCTTTCCTCTAATCTCAGCTACATTAGGGTGCTGTCCCACCTCTGAATTCAATTGATCCATAATCTTTTCACCGAGCGGGTTTACTCGATCACATAACTTTTCTTCTCTAAGAATTTTAAGAACCGCTGAGGACGCAGCACAGGATTGGGGTAGGGCGGCGAAAGTATGAAACATCACTTCATAACCTGCTGCCATTATTGAATCAGCTATTTCATCCGTACTGTAAGTTCCTCCAATAGCAGCGTAACCTCCTCCCATGCCTTTTCCAGCTACCAATATATCTGGTTTTAGATTGTAAAGATTGCTGGCAAAGTCTTCTCCAACTCTTCCAAATCCTGTCATGACTTCATCAGCAATTAGGAGTATGTCGTTATCAATTAAAATCTTTTGGGCTTCTTCCCAGTACCCTTCTGGCGGACTTATAGCTCCTCCGCTTGATCCATTTATGGGCTCCATTAATAAAGCAGCTATATTCTCTGGGCCTACTTCTTGTAGAACCTCTTTTAAATTATTCAGATAATAATCTTTGGCATCAGGATGAAAACTACCTAAAGGGCATCGTAATGGGTAGGGCGTTTCTATCATGGGAGCTTTTGGAACATAACTCTCTAAACCTCTTTTCCTTGCAGTGTGTCCTGAAATACCTGACATATTAAGAGTGGTCCCATGGTAAGAAAGTGTTCTGGTTAGAATCATATTTTTTTCAGGCTTTTCTCTGCTTGCCTGATATTGAATAGCGAGTTTAATAGCTGATTCATTGGCTTCAGATCCTCCTGATGAAAGATGGATTCTGGTTAAGTGAGATGGAAGCCAGTGTTCTCTTAATTCATCCAATAAAGATTCTCTTTCTGGTGTTAAAAATGGTGGAAGGACGTATGAATTATTTTTCGTGGCTTGTTTCACAGCTTCAGCCACTTCTTCTCTTCCGTAACCAATATTACTTACTATGGCACCTCCAGCGGCATCAAGTATTTTCTGACCTTCTTTGGTATAAAGGTACGGCCCTTCAGATCTGACCACTTCCATGCCCCAGCTTTGTTTTAGAAAGGGCCATTTAATTAAATCCATCTATAAACCTTAATTGTTAGAAACCGACGGTCATATCATAAATGATTAGAAGAGCCATGGTAATTTGAAGCATTAAAGTTAACCAAAGGATGGTTTTTGTACTTTGTTTTGGCTGTAAATCTTTATCCAATTTGCTGATTAGATAGAGAGCACCTATATTCACTATGGGCAAACCCATGGCAGCCCATATCCCTGCAATGATCAACAAAGTTATTGGGTTTGGTAATATGAAATAAAACACACCTGAAAAGAAAGGGATAAAGAAGGCAATTAGTTTAATTAAATAGGATCGCGTTTCTTTTTGTTCCAAAATTAGTCCAGTAGAAATGAGGTAATCAGCAATAGTCCTAGTAAAGGCTGCAGTGCCAGATAATAGAGTAGAAAATAAAACGAAGAAGGCGAGTATCACGAATAACCATTTAGCCCATCCTCCCAACACGAGAGAGAACATATTTTGCAGGGCTCCTATTACATCAACATCCCAAAAAGAATTATTTGCCAAAGACTCTTGCAATTCAGGTACATAATGAAGAACTCCAGCCCCTAAAAAAAAGAAGGGTAAAGTGCCTATTGTGATAAAGAAAACAGTTACCCATACATCGGTTTGCATGGTCTTAATCCAAGCCTTAGTTTCTTCGATGCTATTTGTATCTTGTGCATAACCCTTTTCAAGACACCAATAAGTGTAGGCCATGATTTCCCCATAACTTATTCCTGTAAAGCCAAATACTGCTAAAGCTAATGGCAAGAATTCAGTGGGAAAATTAAAAGTTAACCCTTGCGAGATTTGGCTAATGCTGACTTCGTATTCTGTGGTTTGCATCGAAAATGCTATAACTATTGTTATGAAAGAAAATAACAATACCATCGCCAACAATATATTTTCTAAGCTTTGATAAGAGCCCCAGTAAAGAATTAACCAAGTAAACAAACAACAAGCGACGACCCACATCTCTACACTTATGCTTGGTAACATTGTATTGCCAGCTTCCGCCACAGCACCTGCCAAGCCCCCCATTCCTGCAACCGATGGAATAACCCCTATAAACATAAACCAAACCAACCAGGAAGTGGTCTTTCCATTTATAGTCGTCTTAAAACCTGGCATGTCAGAAAAGGCTTCTAAGAATGTTTTTCTAGTAACGACAATGTATCTACTGATCTCTGCCTGGATAATAGGTTTACTCCACATGCTTAAAAGGAGCCACCAAAGCAAAACGAATCCAGCAGCTGCTCCAAGTAGAGGGGTCATTACTATTGAACCACTTCCGACCACACTACCTGTCACTATCACACTAGGACCTATATATTTGAGTCGATTGAAAAGAGTCTTTGGAGCGGTTGTCATAAAAAATTTATTTCTTTTATAGATTTTCTCATTAATTGTGGAACAATTCCTTACTTCTTTTCCCAAAATAAAGATATCCATGAAATTTAAAGTTAGTTCTGGTTTAAATATTGCAGCAAGTTCCTGGGGCTTGGAGTCTGACCCTTTAGTTGTTTTATTGCATGGAGGAGGGCAAACCCGTCATGCTTGGGGAGAAACAGGAGAGAAATTAAGTAAAAGTGGATTTCATGTTTTAGCTATTGATCTAAGAGGGCATGGCGATAGTGATTGGCATCCTGATGGAGAGTACGGTATAGATAACTATAAGAAAGACGTTGTAAGCATCTTACAAGAGCTTGAAAAACCAGCAGCTTTTCTAGGAGCTTCTCTGGGAGGTATGACATCTTTATCCATTGCAGGTGATCAAGAATTAAAAGAAATGTGCTGGGCTCTAGTAATGGTTGATATAGGTCTTTACCCCAATCTTGAAGGCTCACAAGAAATAGTTGATTTTATGAATTCTGGTGGTGATGGATTTGAAAGTGTCGAAGCGGCAGCTAAATCAGTTTCAAATTATTTACCTCATAGAAAAAGACCTAGAGACAATAGAGGCTTAGAAAAGAATTTAAGGCTCAAGGATGACGGAAGATACTACTGGCATTGGGATCCTAGATTTTTAGATTCTAGACCCAAAGACATGCCGGAAGATTATAAAGAAAGGCAAAAGGATTTTGCAGAAGGTGTTGAAATCCCAACATTATTAGTTAAAGGAGCCATGAGCAATATTCTTACTCAAAAAGAAGTAAATGATTTTCTTGAGGCCATTAGTCACTCAGAATTTGTTGAAATCGAAGATGCTGCACATATGGTGGCTGGAGACAGGAATGATATTTTTGCGGCGGCTGCTATAGAATTTTTAGTGAATCACACGCCACTTAAAGCAAATTAAATAATCTTCTGATAATATCACTGAGATGATTGTTGGTTTAACAGGTGGAATAGGGAGTGGCAAAACAGCCGTCTCAGATCTTTTTCAAGGACTTGGGATAACTATCGTTGATGCAGATATAGCTTCTAGAGTAGTGGTTGAGAAAGGCCGAGAAGAGCTAAACAAAATAGCTGATCATTTCGGTAAAGACATCCTAACTTCAAATGGAGAATTGGATAGAGCTAAGTTGCGAGAAGTAATTTTTAAATCAAAAGAGGAAAAGGTGTGGCTTGAATCTTTGCTGCATCCTGCCATCGCTTCGCAGATTCAGAAAGAATTAGATTCATCTAAGAGCCCTTACACAATTTTAGTCTCACCTTTGCTCTTAGAAACAGACCAAAAGAATTTTTGCTCTACAGTTTTGGTCGTAGATGTTCCTGTTGAAATTCAGATTGAAAGAACAAGCAAGAGAGACAATGTGTCTGAGGAGCAAATAAAATCTATTATCGCATCTCAAATAGATCGAGATTCTAGATTAGAATTAGCAGATGAAGTCATTTTGAATGATGGCTCTATCCAGAATCTAGAAAGTAAAGTTCAAGAACTGCATAAAAAATTCTTATCTTCATGAGTAAGGTAGTTAGATGTCCTGAATGTGGCAACGACTCTGAATACTCTACAAAAAATGAACATAGACCTTTTTGTTCTCGAAGATGCCAACTCTTAGATTTAGGTGCTTGGGCGAGTGAAGATAGAAAAATAGCTGGACAAGAAATATTTGATATCGAAGAAGACGAAACTTTGCATTGAAAGATAAGTTGCTTAACTTCTGTAGTCGCTGTTAATTAATACGTAATCTTCAGATAAATCTGAAGTCAGTACTTTAAAATGGGCCTTTCCTAGTCCTAGCTTGATATTAATTTCTATATCTTTCTTTTTTACAGCTTTTGTAGCTAATCCTTCTGAATGTTTAGGGTCTAAATTGCCCTTTTTAACCATGGGTTGCCCATTAATAGATATTGAGACTTGATCGATGTCATTAATTTCGGGATCTCTTCCTATGGCTGAGAGTATCCTTCCCCAATTCGCGTCATTACCAAACATGGCAGTTTTGACTAAAGGTGATTCTGCTACCGTAAACGCAACTGATTTAGCTTGCTTCTGGCTTTTAGCTTGTGAAACATTAACCAAGATTCTTTTGGTGGCACCTTCGGCATCCTTAGCTAATAAATTAGCTAGCTCTTCAAATACCTCTTTTACAGCCTCTTCCAGTTTTTTTTCATCTGCTGAATTATTCTTTATAAAATTTTCTTGATTACCAGAAGCCACCAATAAAGAAGAATCATTTGGAGAAGTATCCCCATCAACTGTAAGCGCTTCAAAACTTTCTGATAGAGCGTTTGAGTGTATTTTCTCTAAGCTATTAGAATTCAGTTTTCCATCTATAAAGACAAAGCTAAGCAAGGTAGCAAAATCTGGTCTGATCATGCCAGACCCTTTTGCAAATCCTGTTATGGCTATCTTTTTTTTCTCTATCTTAATTTCTCTAGATACTAGTTTCGGTTTAGTGTCCGTAGTTAGAATGGATAGGGCGGCAGGTTTCCAATTTTTTTTACTCAATAGCGGAATGGCTTCTTTAAAAGCACTTAAGTATTTAGATGTAGGTAAAGGTTCTCCAATGACCCCTGTTGAAAAAGGGATAACATTGGTAGCGTTAATTTCTAGTAGAGAACTTATTTCTTTGCAGTATTTCTTTACGTCATTAATACCTTTTAATCCTGTAGCTGCGTTTGCATTACCGGCATTAATCAATAGAGCCTTTCTTCCTGGTACTAAAGAAGTAAGGTTTTTTAACGCAACTTTTATTGGTGCAGCTTTAAAACTATTTGAAGTAAATTTACCACTGATTGTACTTTTCTCGTCTAAAGTAATAACCAGCGAATCATTTCTTTTCCCGTACCTCGTGTTACTCGAAGCACAGCCAAGTTTCACACCTTTTATGTTATAAACTTTAGACATCTTTATTTTTTCTTAGCGTTTTTTCTTGCTAATTTAGCTTCAGCCCTTCTTAATCTTCTATTTCCTGAAGCCTGTTCTTGATTATTTTCAGGATTGCTTTCTTGTTTAGGTACAGCTAAAGCTGATTGAGGATTCTGATGGTCTAAAGTTTGTTTTTGATCTTGCTTTGGTAGGTTTAATTCACCAGAGTCTTCCAATTCAATTTCTACTCTAGAAAGAAATCTTATGCCTTCGAGTCTGATCTTATCAAGCAAGCTCTCAAATAATTCAAAAGACTCTCTTCTAAACTCTAATTTAGGGTTTTTAGCACCATAGCTCCTTAAGCCTATTCCTTGTCTGAGTGCATCAACTTCAGCTAAATGGTCCTTCCAAGAAGCATCAATTATTTGAAGAAGAATTTGTTTCTCAAAATCCTTCATCACAGGACCTATTGATTGACTCTTATTCTTATAAGCATCTATGGCTATTGAAACTAATCTATCTTGTACTTCTTCAGTTGTGATGTTTGGAGTTTCCTTAACCCATTCTTTTATAGGAATCTGAAAACCAAATATATTAAAAATTGAAGCTTCCAAAGGGTCTATATCCCATTCGTGCGGGTCCAAATCTCCTTGTGCGGCAGATTCTATTTCATCGGCAATAACGGTTTCTCTCATAGACTCCACAAGATCTGTAATTACATCTGATTCAAGAATAGAGTTCCTTTGAGAGTAGATGATTTGTCTTTGTTCATTTGCCATGTCATCGTATTCAAGTAAAAGTTTTCTTATATCAAAGTTTCTCCCTTCAACTCTTTTTTGAGCTCTTTCAATGGCCCCACTTAACATCCTGTGTTCTATGGCTTCTCCATCCTCTAATCCAACCCTTTGCATAATGTTCTTGAATTGATCCGACGCAAAAATTCTCATTAGACTATCTTCTAAAGAAATATAGAAACTTGATGAGCCTGGATCACCTTGCCTCCCCGATCGACCTCTTAATTGGTTATCCATTCTTCTTGATTCATTCCTTTCAGTTCCAATTACATGCAGGCCACCGGCAGATAACACCTTTTCATTTAAATTTTTCCAATTCGCTTTCAATTCTTTCTTTTTGCTTTCGTCTTCGTTTCCTAATTTTTCAAATTCTGCTTCCCAGTTACCGCCCAACACTATGTCTGTTCCTCTTCCGGCCATGTTAGTAGCAATGGTTATTACGCCAGGCTTTCCTGCTTGAGAAATTATTTGTGCTTCTTTGGCATGATTCTTTGCATTCAATACTTGGTGATCAATATTTATTTGATTTAAAAGACCTGAAAGCATCTCCGAGCTTTCTAAAGATGCTGTGCCTACTAAGACAGGGTTACCTTTTTCTTTATAGGCTTCTATCTCTTTTACAACAGCTTTATATTTTTCTTTTTCAGTCAGATATACTTTGTCATTTTGATCATCTCTAATCATTTTTTCATTTGTAGGGATTTCAACTACATTAAGACCATATATTTCAGCAAACTCCTCCGCCTCTGTCGAAGCTGTTCCTGTCATTCCGGATAGTTTCTCGAATTGCCTGAAAAAGTTTTGGAAGGTACAAGACGCAAGGGTTTGACTTTCCATTTGAATAGGTACATTTTCTTTTTGTTCAATAGCCTGATGCAATCCATCAGCTAATCTTCTGCCAGGCATCGCTCTACCTGTATTCTCGTCAATTAAAACAACTTGATTTTCTTGAACCATGTAATCAACATCTTTCTTGAATAAAAAATGAGCTCTTAAAGAAGACTGGATAAAATGAAGCATTCTAAGGTTTCCTGAGGAGTAAAGGCTTTGATCCTGTTGCAACATATTTGATTCTTTTAGCAGTCCCTCAATGTGATCATGACCTGAATCGGTCAGTTCAATTTGTTTAGATTTTTCTTCAATAATAAAATGGCCTTCTTTTATTGTCTTTGATTCCCCTTCTTCATCCTCGTCCGAAATTTGTTGAGTTAGTTTAGGTATGAATTTACTGATCTTTTGGTAAATGTCTGCCGTATTCTCTGTAGGGCCGGAGATTACTAGAGGGGTTCTTGCTTCGTCGATCAGAATAGAGTCCACCTCGTCAATGATTGCAAAATAATAGTCATTCATAACTCTATCTTCTGTATTTACGACCATGTTGTTTCTTAAAAAATCAAATCCTAATTCATTGTTGGTAGCGTAGATAACATCCGCCTCATAGGCTCCCTTCCTTTCGTTGAGATCTTGTCCCGAAGTTATAAAAGAGACTCCTATTCCTAGATTTTCGTAAATGGGTCGCATCCATTCAGCATCTCTTTTTGCCAAGTAGTCATTTACAGTCACTAAAACCACTTTTCTCTCTGTCAGTGAATTTAAATAACTTGGTAGAGTAGCTACCAAGGTTTTGCCTTCCCCAGTTGCCATTTCAGCTATTTGACAGTTATGCAAAGCAACGCCCCCTACTAACTGACAATCATAATGGCGAAGACCAAGCTGTCTTTTGCTAACTTCTCTGACTACTGCAAAAGCTTCAGGAAGCAATTCATCTAGAGACTCGCCTTCAGAATGTCTCTTTATAAATTCATTTCTCTTATTTTTTAGGTCTTCATCTTGTAGGCGCGAATAATCCTCCTCTAGGCCATTAATGGCTCTAACTAGAGGTTGAACTTTCTTTAATATCTTTTGGTTTTTCGAACCAAATATCTTATCTAATACACCCATAAACTTATTACAGGGGGGATTCTATCAATTTGTTTCATGATATTACTTAATAAATGTGAAATTTTATCCCGAACTAGGATCTATGATTGGATCCAAATAGGTAATTGGTGAGTTATCTGGATCATCATAAGTGGTTACTTCCCAGGTCTCAGGTCTAGCAAGCAGTTCTCTTAATAGCGCATTATTAACTGTGTGACCTGACTTATAACCTTCAAATGAACCAACTAAATTGTGCCCTAGTAAATAAAGGTCACCAATGGCATCAAGTACTTTGTGTTTTGTCATTTCATTCTCTAATCTCAACCCGTCTTCATTTAAGATTTCATCATCACCGATGGCCACGGCATTCTTTTGACTAGCTCCAAGAGCTAAGTCATTCTCTTTGAGTGCCTCTAAATCACTCATAAAACCAAAAGTTCTTGCTCTACTTACCTCTTTAACAAAAGAAGTACTATTAAAATTTATAGAAGCCTTGGTTCCATGTTGTTTATGAACCGGATGATCCCAAACACCTGTGAAGGCAACTTTGAATCCATCAAAAGGCGAAACTTGGGCCCAGGCATCATTAAAGGGAACACGAACTTTCTCTTTAATTCTAATAAATTTCTTTGGAGCATCTTGTTCATGTAACCCTGCTGATTGGATAAGAAATACAAACGGTCCGGCGCTTCCATCCATGATAGGTATTTCAGCTGCATTAACTTCAACATATGCATTATCAATCCCTAGGCCTGCCATGGCTGATAATAAATGTTCAACAGTAGAAATTTTTACGTTTTTCCAAGTTAATGAAGTTGACATGGTTGTATCACCGACATTTTCAGCTCTTGCTTTTATTTCTACTACTGGATCTAGATCAACTCTTCTGAAGATTATTCCTGTATCAGGACGGGCAGGTAGTAATTTTAGGGTTATAGGCTCTCCACTATGCAAGCCAATTCCAAATGCTTTTATGGAATTTGAGAGAGTTCTTTGAGCTAGCATTGACGTATTTTACAGAATAATTAAGTTATTGTTGATTGATCATTTGAAATAACATGATGCCAGCACTAACGGATGCATTTAGACTTTCAATTCTTCCAGGCATCTTAATTCTGATAATTTCATCGCACTTTTCAAGTGTTAACCTTTTTAAACCTTTTTCTTCAGATCCAATGATTAAAGCAGACTTATTACCATAAGTTATTTCATTATGAAGTTTGGAGGCCTTCATATCACTACCGTAAATCATCACTCCTGCCGACTGTAATTTATTTATTGTTCTAACAATATT
>CAJWKH010000040.1 GCA_913042085.1 uncultured Gammaproteobacteria bacterium
TCTACTTTTTCTACAAACAGATTGGTTAACTTTTGTATTTCTTCTTCTCCTTGTCTTTCTTCATCTTCGGAGATTTCTTTTTCTTTTAAGAATTCTTTAAGTTGTGAGTTGCCTTCTCTTCGAACATTTCTAACAGAGACCTTTGCATTCTCTGCCTCAGATTTAGCTTTTTTAATAAAGTCTCGTCTAGTTTCTTCAGTTAAATCAGGCAGAATAACTCTAATGGTTTCACCGGAAGTAGCAGGATTCAATCCCAATTCAGATTCTGAAATTGCTTTCTCAATCTCTTGCACTATTCCCTTTTCCCAAGGGGATATAGCCAAAGTTTTAGCATCTTCTATAGAAATACTTGCTACTTGAGCAAGAGGGGTCAATTTTTCGTAATATTCTACCTTTATGCTGTCGAGAAGTGATGGAGTAGCTCTACCGGTTCTAATCTTCTTAAAAGCGACATCGAGAGCAGCCAAGCTCTTTTCCATGCCTATTTCAGTATCTTCTAATATCTCTTTTAACATCTAACCTTCTATCTGAGACATTACCTCACTAGCAAAATCTACTTTTTCTACTTCAATCCCTTCTCCAACTTCAAATCTTGTGAAGCCTATAATGCTTGCGTCGTTGTCTTTAAGTATATCGTTAATTCTTAAACCTGGATCTTTAACAAAATCTTGCTCAGTCAGACTTACTTCTGATAAAAACTTTCTTATTTTCCCTTCGATAATTTTCTCAACAATATCTGCAGGTTTTCCACTTTCTTCTGATTGTGCCTTATAGATTTCTCTTTCCTTTTCAATAACATCTTCTGGGATATCGGAAGGAGAAATGGCCATAGGGTCAGTGGCAGCTGCGTGCATTGCAATATCTTTAGCTACTTCTTCTGTTCCTCCTTTAAGTGAAATAATTGTGCCTATTTTATTGTTGCTATGTAAATAAACACCAGAAGAATCTGAGTTATCTACGCTTGCAGTTGCTCTACGAACAACTATGTTTTCACCTAGTTTTTGAACTAGTTTTTCTCTTTTTTCTTCGATTCCTGATTTCAAAAGCTCTTCAAGAGACTTATCTCCGTTAGTAGAAACAATTTCTAAAACTTCTTGCATAAATAAATTAAAAGAATCGTCCCTAGCAACAAAATCTGTTTCGCAGTTAATCTCAACCATAAATGATTTACCATCAAAGCTTTTGATGCCTATTAATCCGTCAGCAGCTGATCTACTTGATTTCTTGCTTGCCTTTAATCCACTAGTCTTCCTTAATTCTTCTACAGCTAAGTCTAAATCACCGTTAGCTTCTTCAAGTGCTTTTTTACAGTCCATTAAGCCTAAGCCCGTTTTTTCTCTTAATTCCTTTACTTGCGATGCAGAAATATTACTCATGTCTTAGACCTCTGTTTTAGTTTCGTCAGATTCTTCTTTTTTCTTTTCTTCAGACTTCATTTCATCTGAAGATTCTTCTAATTCAGAATTTTCAACCTCAGGATTATTTTCCGATGATTCCTCTTTAGTTTCAATTTTATCAATTACACTCTCTTCCTTAGCTTCTTCCTTAGTCTCAACTTCAGCTTTTCTTACAATAGAAGGGCCCGATTGAGGCGTTTCTTGTTTTAATCCAGTTGCTGCTTTTGAGCCAATGATACAAGCATCTGCAACTGCTTCAGTAAAAAGAGCTATAGATCTTATAGAGTCATCATTTCCAGGTATTACGTAGTCAATGCCTTCCGGGTTACTATTACTGTCAACCACTCCTACAATTGGTATTCCCATTTTGCTGGCTTCTGAAACGGCTATAGATTCTCTATTTACATCAATAATGAAAAGCGCGTCAGGCAATCCTCCCATTTCTGTAACTCCTCCAATGGACTTCTGCAGTCTATTAATGTCCCTTTGTATCTTGAGCCCTTCTTTCTTCGTAATTTTACTAAATGTCCCATCTTCTTTTTGCCTTAAAAGGTTCTCAAGTCTAGTAATAGAAGATCTAATTGTCTTATAATTAGTAAGCATGCCACCAAGCCACCTTTCATTAACATACGGCATAGAGCATCTTTCAGCTTCATTCTTAATAATACTAGTAGCAGTTCTTTTCGTTCCAACGAATAAGATCTTATTATTTTTTGCTGCAACTCCTTCAATAAACTTCAATGCAGGCTTTATCATCTCTACCGTATGCTCTAAGTTAATAATATGAATCTTATCTCTTGTTCCAAAGATATATTGATCCATTTTGGGGTTCCAGTATTTAGTCTGGTGTCCGAAATGGACACCTGCTTGTAGCATTTGTTCTAGCGTTATATCTGCCATCAGCTCTCCTTTTTCAAAATAAGCAACATTACATTGCTTTGGTTATACTTCCACGCTTATTAAACCTCACCAAAGACGAGCTATCTTCAGCACCTTAGATTTAAAACTACAACGTGTGTTTCGTTAATTAAATATTATTAATATCTAAAATGGAGCGCATTTATACCACAAAAATAGTAAATCAAGAATAAATATCTTGCATGGTATAAGACCCAGGCTGTTTATTCTTAAGCCATTTACCAGCAATAATTGCTCCTTTCGCAAAAATAGATCTATCAGAAACTTTGTGGGATATCTCTAAAGTCTCACCTTCAAAAAACAAAACTAATGAATGCTCACCAGGAGAGTCTCCTTCTCTAACGCTAACTATCTGTATATCTTCAGAAGATAGAATCTCTATAAGCTGTTCTTTTAAATTAATAGCAGTTCCTGAAGGGGAATCTTTTTTCTCTTCATGATGTTTTTCATGTATTTCTAGCGAAGATGCAGTCTGTAAAACGCCTTTGGAATGGTCTAGGATTTTCTTAAATATTGCTATTCCCATGCTCGTGTTTGGAGCAATTAACAAAGGGATTTCTTTTGAAATCCTATTAATTTCGTTAAGTTCAGTGTCATTGAATCCTGTAGTTCCTAAAACCACTGGTATATTTTCTTTGCTAGCAAACCTTAATATATCAATGGAATTCTGTGGTCTTGAGAAATCAATAATCAAGTCAATATCATTTTCGTTTGAAATGTTATCTACAATATTAATATCTATAGAACCTTTACCAATTAAAACACCTAAATCCTTTCCTAATTCCTTGCTATCCTTAGATGCACTGCCCCCTACCAGTCTTAGATCTGAGTCTTCCAAAACTTTTTCTATAAGGATTCTTCCAACTTTTCCAGTTGCTCCAGAAATAAAAGTATTGCACATGTTTTTATTTATTTGCTTTCAAAAAAAGACTTAACTTTATCAAACCATTCATCTTTTATGGGGTTCTGGTTTGCATTATTATCTATAGAGCTTTGAAAATCTTTCAATATTTTCTTTTGATCTTTTGTAAGATTTTGAGGAGTCTCTATAACGGCTCGACAAAGTAAATCCCCAGTTGAACCTCCACGTATAGGACTTATGCCCTTTCCTCTTAATCTAAAGAGTTTACCGGTTTGAGTTCCTTCAGGTATCTTAATCTTTACTTTGCCATCTAGAGTAGGTATCTGTATCTCACCCCCCAAAGAAGCATCTATAAAACTTATAGGGGCCTCACAATAAAGATGTCTGCCATCTCTTTCAAATACGTCATGAGGCAATACTTTGATTTGAACAAATAAATCTCCAGAAGGTCCTCTATTAAAACCTGCTTCTCCTTCTCCAGACAATCTAATTCTATCCCCAGTATCTACTCCAGACGGAATTTTTACTGATAAAGTTTTTCTATTTTCAACTCGGCCTTGGCCCTTGCAAGTCTTACATGGATCTTTAATAACTTGACCAGATCCAGAGCATTGCCTACAAGTTTGGGCAACAGAAAAGAACCCTTGTTGCGTCCTAACCTGACCAGCACCTCCACAAGAACCACAGGTAACAGGGCTAGAACCTTTCTTCGCACCAGTTCCTCCACAAGGAGAACACGACTCTAAAGTAGGAATAGCTATCTTCTCAGTTACACCTTTTACCGCATCTTCTAGACTTATAGTCATTGAGTATTGCAAATCGGAACCCTTATTTGACCTTTGTCTTCTGCCAAATGGGTCCCCTCCTCCAAATATGTCACCAAAAATATCACCAAAAATGTCGTTAAAGCCTTCCCCTGAAGAACCGCTAAAGCCTGAAGCATCTACTCCTTGATGGCCAAACTGATCATATGCATTTCTTTTAGACGAATCTGATAAAACTTCGTAAGCTTCAGAAGCTTCTTTAAATTTGTCTGGAGCTGAAGGGTCATCCGAATTTCTATCCGGATGATATTTCATGGCTAATTTTCTATAAGCCTTTTTTAGGTCATCAGATGAAGCGCTTTTTTGTACTCCGAGAATTTCATAGTAATCCCTCTTAGACATTTCTACAGTAAAACAGTCTAATTAGGATTCCTTGAATTTAGGAATTCTGCTGTTCCTTCTCTTCTTTTACTTCTTCAAAGTCAGCATCTACTACGTCAGATTCACCATTAGGGTCATTTTCTTCATTCTCTGAAGATTGCTTTTGAGATTCTTCTTCATAAAGCTTCTGAGCTAAAGGAGCTGAAGCTTCAGAAAGAGATTTTACTTTTTCATCAATTAAATCTTTATCGTCAGACTTTAAGGCTTCTTCTAGTTCTTCAATGCCTTTTTCGATTGATTCTTTCTCAGCACCCTCTACTTTATCTTTAGCTTCTTCTAGGGTCTTTTTACAGCTATGCACAAGGTTTTCACCTAGGTTCCTAGCTTGAACCAATTCTTCAAACTTTTTATCGTCTTCGGCATGAGCTTCTGCATCCTTAACCATTTGCTCAATTTCATCATCAGATAATCCACTAGAAGCTTTTATTTCAATAGATTGCTCTTTTCCAGTTGCTTTGTCTTTAGCTGATACATTTAGAATTCCATTTGCATCTAAATCAAAAGAAACTTCTATTTGAGGCATTCCTCTAGGTGAAGCAGGAATGTCAGTTAAATTGAATTGACCTAAAGTCTTATTTTCAGTAGCTTGTTTTCTTTCACCCTGAAGGACATGAACGGTTACTGCAGTCTGGTTATCTTCAGCTGTTGAGAAAACTTGTGACTTATTTGTTGGAATAGTCGTGTTTTTATCTATCAAAGGTGTCATTACTCCACCCATTGTCTCTATGCCTAGCGTTAGAGGGGTTACATCGAGAAGAAGTACATCTGTAACATCACCAGCCAGCACTGCTCCTTGAATGGCAGCTCCAACTGACACAGCTTCATCCGGATTAACATCTTTCCTGGCTTCCTTTCCAAAAAAGTCTTTAACTTTTTCTTGAACTAAAGGCATTCTGGTTTGACCGCCCACTAGGATAACTTCATCAACATCGGATGCCTTCAATCCAGCATCCTTTAATGCAATTTTAGTTGGTTCAATAGTTCTGTTAACCAAGTCTTCAACTAAAGACTCTAATTTTGCTCTAGTTAGTTTATGAACAAAGTGCTTTGCACCCGAGGTGTCAGCAGTTATGTAAGGTAAATTGATTTCTGACTGCTGATTACTAGATAATTCTATTTTTGCCTTTTCAGCCGCTTCTTTTAAACGCTGCAATGCAGCAGAGTCATTATGTAAATCTAGACCTGATTCTTTTTTAAATTCATCAGCTAAATATTCAATTAACGCAATATCAAAGTCTTCTCCTCCTAGAAAAGTATCCCCATTAGTAGATAAAACTTCAAATTGGTGCTCTCCATCAACTTCAGCGATCTCTATAATGGATACATCAAATGTACCGCCACCAAGATCATAAACCGCTATCTTTTGGTCACCTTTTCCTTTATCAAGGCCATAAGCCAACGCAGCTGCAGTAGGCTCATTAATTATCCTTTTAACATCTAATCCAGCTATCTTTCCAGCATCTTTTGTCGCCTGCCTTTGCGAATCGTTAAAGTAAGCAGGGACAGTAATTACTGCCTCTTTCACTTCTTGACCTAAATAGTCTTCAGCAGTTTTCTTCATTTTCTTTAGAATTTCTGCAGAAACCTGTTGGGGCGCTAGCTTCTTGCCTTCAGCTTCAACCCAAGCATCTCCGTTATCTGCCGGTATGATCTTGTAAGCGACCATATCTGAATCTTTTTTCACAACATCATCAGAATGCTTTCTTCCTATTAATCTTTTAATAGCGTAAAGGGTATTTTCAGCGTTTGTAACCGCTTGGTTTTTAGCTGAATCACCAACTTTAACTTCTTCTCCATACGCAACAACCGAAGGTGTCGTTCTCTTACCTTCAGAGTTTTCAATTACCTTAGCCTGATCGCCTTCCATTACAGACACACATGAATTCGTTGTCCCTAAGTCGATTCCTATTACTTTTGCCATTATTTATAACTCCACATTAATTCTTATAACCCTTAAATGGGGTTTAAGTTCTTATTTTCAAGGGGCTTTTTTACTTTTTTTCAGGTTGTTTAGAAACAATCACTTTAGAAGGTCTTAAAGTTCGATCCAAAATAGAATAACCTTTTTGAATAACTTCAATAATAGAATTAGGTTCCAGACTATCGTCTTCAATCATTGAGAGAGCTTCATGCTTTTCCGGGTCAAAAGATTGACCATTACATTCAATGGGCTCGATTCCAGAACTTTTTAAAGAGTTTTCGTAAGCTTTCATCGTAAGTTCAAGCCCTTCTCTTATATTGGTTATTTCTTCACCTTCTTCGCAAGAAGCTATTGCTCTTTCTATATTATCCCCTACTGCTAGGAATTCTTTAGCTAGAGACTCGATTCCATACAGTCTTGCTCTAGTGACTTCTTGAGCGGCAATTCTTCTAACGTTCTGAACTTCAGCCTTAGCTCTTAGTAACTGATCTTCTAGATCTTTTATGTGATCTTCTGGACTCTTTTCAATTTGATCATCAGAAGTTTCTTCCAAATCTTCTTCCGAGTTAATGTCATTTACTGAATCCTGTTCAGAGACTCCTCCATTATTAGGGTTATCTTCCTTTTTATCTTTTTTAGTCAAATTAAAACTCCTTAATAGCCAAATATGGGGCTTTAAGTATTCTATTCAAGTGGTATTTTATTATTTTTTTAAAGGTTTAACGTAAAGCACCATGTTATGGTCAATTATTTCATACCCTTCTTTTTCAGCCAGTTTCTTTTGCCTTTCTTCAATAACATCGTCTGTAAATTCTATTACATCACCAGTTTCTAGACACACCATATGATCATGGTGATCAGAAGGTGTAAGCTCGTAGACCGCATGCCCTTCTTCAAAATTACGCCTAATGCATATTCCAGCTTGCTCAAACTGGGTTAATACTCGATATACCGTAGCTAGACCTACTTCATCACCAGCACCTAACAGCTTCCTGTATATTTCCTCTGCACTAAGGTGGGCTTTATCATCGTGTTCCAATAACTCTATGATTCTTAGCCTAGGAAGAGTAACCTTTAGACCGGCCTTCTTTAATTCAGCATCGTCACTCACAATTTATTTCCTCTCTTTAAAAGAATATATTTATTAACAATAATACCTATAATAGCTGAATATTTCTAAAATTATCTTAAATGAAGACTGGTCTTAAAAACATTTTGCTGCTATTTGTAAGTATATTTATTGCCAGTTGCAGTATTCCCAAGACTTATGAAGTAGTAATTAGCCAAGGAAATCTTGTAGATCAGGAGATGATAGATAAGCTTGAAGTTGGAATGACTGAATCTCAAGTAAAATTTGTGATGGGCTCGCCATTAATCTCAGACACTTTCTACCCTAACAGATGGGATTATTTTACTTCTGTTACTCAAGGCTCTAAAACTTATACAGAACAAAAAATAAGTTTATACTTTGAAGATGATAAATTAGCTCGTTGGGAAGGCGAGTTAATATCAGAGGAATAATTTATAGAAAGAAGTAAAGAAAGACTAACCCTACTAAAGTAGGTGCAACAAACCGAACAGAAAAATACCAAGCCTTAAATATAAAATTCTCTTGGAAACCTAATTCATCCAAGACATGTTCCTTCTTCATAACCCAACCAACAAATATTGCTATAAAGATCCCACCTAATGGAAGCATAATCTGGTTAGTTAAGAAATCTGTTGCGTCAAAGAAGTTCTTACCGAGTATTGTAAATTCAGAGAGTAAATTAAATGATAAGGCACTAAATAGACCTATAAACCATGCGGCAAACCCAAGAAGTATTGTTGCTGTGATTCTCTTTATCTTCAGGGATTCAATTAACCAAGCAACTCCAGGTTCAATCAAAGATATTGAGGAGCTCAAAGCTGCAATACTTAACAAAACAAAAAATAAAGTTCCAAAAAGAATACCAAATGGCATTGCGCTAAAAGCTATTGGTAAAGTTACAAAAACTAAACCTGGCCCTTCCGAAGGAGCCAGTCCATTAGCAAAGACTATTGGAAAAATTGCTATACCAGCCAACAACGCAACTCCAGTATCCAAAGCGGCCACAGAAACAGCTGTTTTTCCTATATTCTGATTAGCCGGCATATATGCTCCATATGCCATAATTGCTCCCATACCAAGGCTTAAAGTAAAAAAAGCTTGCCCTAAAGCTTCCAACATAACCTGAGGGTTAATTTTAGAAAAATCTGGCATAAAGAGATAACGTAACCCTTCAAAAAATGCTCCTGTTTGCATAGCGTATATGCATAAGAGCAGTATTATTAAAAACAACATTGGCATAAGAGTGTTTATCCACTTTTCTAAACCTTTCAAGATTCCTCTCGCAACTATAAAAACTGTTATAGCAATAAATAGAGAGTGCCAGAAGATTAAACTTAAAGGACTTGATAAGAGGTTATTAAAACTGGAACTGGAAGACTCGGCAGTTATATTTTGAAAGCCATTAAAAATGTAAGACATGGCCCATCCTGCAGCGACACTATAAAAAGACAAAATTAATAAACCTGCTAAAGCACCTGTAGCGCCTAACAATGTCCATGCACTTGTGGTGTTAGCTTCAGCAGCTAAGCTTTTCATCGAATTTGCAGGGCTACTTCTTCCTCTCCTGCCTATCATGATTTCACCTAACATAATTGGAAGGCCTATAATACAAATACAAGCTAGATAGACTAAAACAAAGGCTCCTCCACCATTATCTCCTGCCATATACGGAAACTTCCATATATTTCCTAAGCCTACCGCAGAGCCAGTCGCAGCTAGAATAAAGGTCCATCTACTAGACCATGTACCATGTATTGATCTTTTTTCTTCTGACATTTAAATATATGTTTCTAAAGGATTTGAGTAAGGGTTTAACCAATAAGTAAAGATTAACATAAGACAAATGCAGAGGATAATGCTAATTCTATTTAATAAGTCTATATAGGTTTTGGAAATAACTTCAAAAATTGAATAATAAAATCTAACAAATCTAGACAAGTAAAACCCTATCATTAAACAGCCCGCCCCCCAAGCTGGATTAATAAAGACGGTCAGAGCAATTCCTAATAAAGCTAATAGGATTGGTATTAATGCCATTTTTTTAAGCTGACTATTGTATTGTTCTTCAAAGTTAGATTTTAAGGACCATATATTTCCGAAAAGAAAGAAAAGAAGAATAGAGAAATAAACTTGAAATAGATTAGCTATCACTATCCCAATTGAATCAGAAGTAAACCAAACAGCTGCAGACAAAAATATGCATGGAGCAATTGCAAGGTAAGCAATTCCTTGAGTAGACCTTAATAATATATCTTCATCATGCATGTTCAGTAGAATTTTGTGATTGTAGGTTTATACTCTAAACGTGGGGAAACAAAAAAAGAAGTCCGATAGCTCTATTTCAGACAATAGAAAGGCTAGATTTAATTTTGAGATAACTGATAAATATGAGGCTGGCTTATCTCTTTTAGGCTGGGAGACTAAAAGTATCCGAGAAAATAAAGCTCAAATAGCTGAAGCCTATGTTTTACTCAAAGATGGTGAAGCTTGGTTAATTGGATGTTACATAAACCCACTAAAAAACAGTAATGCGGAGATGGACCCTACAAGATCTAGAAAATTATTACTCAATAAAAAGGAACTAGCTGAAATCTTTAGATCCACACAACAAAAAGGACAAACTTGTATTCCTACTAAGCTTTTCTGGAAAAAAGACTTAATAAAATGCGAAATAGCTCTTGCCGTAGGTAAAAAGTCTCACGATAAAAGAAATACAATAAAAAGTAGAGATTGGGATAGACAAAAAGCTCAAGAATTGAGAAATAGAAGCAAAAATTAGAGAACTTTTAAATAGAAAGGTATAATCCTTCAGCTTTTTGGGGGCGACATGGCTTCGACAGCAGATACAAACCCTCAAGTGCATGTCGA
>CAJWKH010000041.1 GCA_913042085.1 uncultured Gammaproteobacteria bacterium
TACATAAAATCAGATTTGTTGAGAATAAATAAAGAATTCCAAAAGAATTACAAAGCAAGTACTTGGGAGACAAGTTACGGGACTTTATTTGAAGCTATTCAAATGGAAAGGTTCTTGGTTGCCTTCATGCTAATGACATTAGTCCTAATATCATCTTATAACTTGATGTCTATGCTTATCATGACAATTAAAGAAAAAGAATCCCAAATAGCTATCTTAATTTCTTTAGGGGCCACAAATCGTTTCATTAAGAACATCTTTTTGTTTTTCGGTTTTTTAATAGGCTTAGTAGGCATAATCGTTGGATTATTAGCCGGATTACTGTTAACAATTTATTTTGGATCTATAGTTAGCTTTGTAGAGAGTTTATTTGAAGTTCAGTTCATGAAAGTGTACTTTATAGATTATTTTCCTATTGACATTAGAGGTAGTTGGGTATTTTCTATTTGTGTCATCTCTCTTTTCTTGGCATCAATTGCCAGTGTTTATCCATCGAAGATAGCTTCAAGAGTTGAACCAGCAGAGGCACTTAAATATGAATGATAATTTAATAAACTGCGTCAATATAAATAAGGCCTATAACCAAGGCGATGAACAACTTGAAGTTTTAAGCGATCTAAGTTTTTCTGTAAAAGAGGGGGAATGTATAGGTTTAACTGGAGTTTCAGGATGTGGAAAATCAACACTACTTCATATTCTAGCCGGGCTTGATTTGCCTGATTCCGGAGAAGTTAATTTTAACGGAAAGAATATTGTTCTATTAGATAGAGATGATAGGGCTACATTTAGAAATAAAAATATTGGTTTTGTTTATCAATTTCATCATTTACTACCAGAATTTAGCGCGATAGAGAACGTAGCCTTTCCTTTATGGCTATCCGGTGAATCTAAGGATAAAAGTTTAAGAGAAGCCAAAGATATATTGGATAAGGTTGATCTGAAATTTAAAGAAGACAGCAGGCCTAGTCAGCTTTCTGGAGGTGAAAGGCAAAGGGTTGCAATTGCGAGGTCGATCATAAATAAGCCATCATCAATATTAATGGATGAGCCAACAGGGAATTTAGACAATAAAAACGTAGATAATTTTATGAATCTTGTTCTGGGTTTAAGTAAAGATCTCAATATTAGCTTAATTATTGCAACACACGACAATAACGTCTCAAGTCGACTGGATAGGTTATTAAATCTAGAATAGAGTCTATGGTCAGTAAAAATACGAAACTATCAGGTATCCGCCTTTACGGTAGGTTGCTTTCATATGTTTTGCCTTACATACCTTTATTTGTTGTGAGCATTATAGGTTTTGCTATTTACTCAGGCTCGCAAGTTGCTGCAACTGAATGGCTAAAAAGAATTATTGATTACGTTAATGACCCGGTTGGGGATATGAGACTTATTCTGCCTGTTGCTTTAATTGCTATTGCTTTAGTAAGGGGTATTGGTTTTTTTGTAGGAAATTACTTACTTTCTTCTATATCAAATAGACTTGTTCACAACATTAGAACTGAGCTATTTAACAAGCTTACTGTTCTACCAAGCTCTTATTATGACCAACATAGCTCTGGTCATTTAATCTCAAGAATAACTTTTAACGTTATGCAAGTAACTGGTGCTGCTACAAATGCATTAAAGATATTTATACGAGAAGGCCTCCTAGTTATAGGCTTAATTACTTATTTAATGTTTCTTAATTGGCAATTAGCTATGTTTCTTTTTATAGCCGCTCCTTTCATCGCTATTATTGTTGGAGTAGCAGCAAGAAGGCTTAGGAAGATTAGTGGAAGAATTCAGACTGCCATGGGAGACGTAACGCACGTAGCTTCAGAAACTATAACTGGACACGAAGAAGTTAAATCTTTTGGTGGGGAAGAATATGAAATCAGTAGATTTAATGATGCAAGTGATAACAATAGAAAACAAAATCTAAAATTAGAAGCTACTAATTCAATTGCCTCGCCCTTAGTTCAACTTTTTGTGTCTGCAGCGTTAGCTTTAATAACTTGGTTGGCACTTGATGCCTCCATTGTTTCTAACATGACACCTGGTACTTTTATAGCCTTCTTTAGCGCTGCGGGAATGCTTGCAAAACCAGTTAGGCAATTATCAGAAATAAATAGTCAAATACAAAAAGGGTTGGCGGCAGCTGAAGATATATTTAGTCAATTGGATGAAACGCCTGAAAGAAATGAAGGAACGTATACTTCAGACGAAATTAAAGGAGAGATAACCTTTTCAAATCTTAATTTTTCATATGAAGGAGAAACAGGTAAAAATACGTTAGAAGATATTAATTTAACAATTAATCAAGGTGAAACCGTAGCTTTCGTTGGTAAATCAGGTGCCGGTAAAACTACATTAATGAGCCTGCTCCCTAGGTTTTATGACGGACACGAAGGAGACATAAAGGTAGACGGCATATCAATAAGCGAATATGAAATAACTAATTTAAGGTCACACATAGCTTTGGTAAGTCAAAACGTTACTTTATTTAATGACACTATTGCTAACAATATAAACTATGGATCTTCTGATACTGATTTTGATCAAATAAAAGAAGCAGCGAAAAAAGCTAATGCTGATTCTTTTATAGAATTAATGGCAGATGGATATGAGACGCAAGCAGGTGATGATGGTGTTTTACTTTCTGGAGGTCAGCGTCAGAGAATAGCTATAGCGAGAGCTATATTAAAAGATGCATCCATACTTATACTTGATGAGGCTACTTCAGCTTTGGATTCAGAGTCAGAAAACTATATTCAAGAAGCACTAGTTGAATTATCTAAAAATAAAACTACTTTAGTCATTGCTCACCGCCTTTCTACGATTGAATCTGCAGATAAGATAGTTGTATTGGATCATGGAAAGATTGTAGAAATAGGCAACCACGCTTCTCTTATAGAAAAAGATAGCCATTATGCAGAGCTGCATAGAAATCAATTTAAAGACGACCCTCGGGTTACTGCTAAGATTGATGAGGTCACAGATTTAACCATTCCTGAAGATACTCAAATAGATCAAGTTAGTTTTATTGAAGATAGTTGGTATAAGAAAAGACTTTGGTTGTGGATCTTATGGCCATTCTCTAGGCTTATTAAATCCTTAGTCATAAGAAGAAGAAATAAATTTTTACTTAATTCAGAACTTTCGTGGAAGCCTAACATTCCCGTAATAGTTGTTGGAAATATTATTGTAGGAGGTTCTGGAAAAACACCTTTTGTTATTTGGCTTTCTAAAGTTCTTGAGGAACAAGGATATAAGCCTGGAATAGTAAGTAGAGGTTATGGTAGTAAATCAAATCAATATCCTTTAGTCATTAATGATGATTCGAGAGTTGAGGATGCTGGAGATGAGCCGCTTATTATTCGTAGAAATACCAATAGGCCAGTTTGTATTTCTCCTAACAGACCCCAAGCTGTTAAGAAACTATTAGAAGATACAGATACAAATATAGTTATAAGTGATGATGGATTGCAACATTACAAGTTGGGCAGAGATATGGAAATAATAGTATTTGATGGACTAAGAGGAATAGGAAATAGTCTTTGCTTACCAGCTGGTCCATTAAGGGAACCAATTGAGCGCTCTAAAGATGCTGATTTTATTGTCAGCTCAACAAAAAGATTAAACATTGAAGAGATTCACGAAGACTGCTTAATGACTTACAAACCATTGGAGTGGGTAAGGCTAAGTGACAACAGAAGGTTTCCAGCAAAGGACTGGCCGTTATCAAGAAATGTGCATGCTGTTGCAGGAATAGGAAATCCTTCTAAGTTTTATAATACATTAACTGTTTTAGGCCTTAATCTTGTAGAGCATAGTTTTCCAGACCACTATCAATTTAAAGAAGATGATTTAAATTTTGAGGACAATCATCCAATCTTAATGACAGAAAAGGATGCAGTCAGATGCATGGATATGAAAAATAAAAATCTTTGGTACTTATCAATTGAAGCTGAAATTAAAGATGACAGTTTTAAAACAGAATTACTTGCAAAACTAAAAGAAATTGGAGATTAAATGACTGCATTAGATAAGAAGTTATTAGACATATTAGTTTGTCCTGTATCTAAAGAGCCTTTAGAGCAAGTTGGAGATGAATTAATTTGTAAAAAAAGTAAATTAGCCTATCCAATTAAAGATGGAATACCTGTAATGCTCCCTGATGAAGCTCGTAAAATAAATTAGATGCAGGATTTTATCGTTTTAATACCGTCTAGAATGGAATCTACTCGATTACCTGGAAAACCATTAAAACTTATAGGTAATAAAACATTAATACAGAGAGTCTATGAACAGGCACTTAAAAGCAAGGCTAAGGAAGTTTTAGTTGCTACAGATTCAGAAGAGATTATTTCTCACTGCTCAAATAACGGTATTAATACTGTTTTAACTAGATCTGATCATTTAACAGGGTCAGATAGGCTTGCTGAAGCAGCGGATAACCTAAATTTAGAAGGGGATCAGATCATTATTAACGTTCAAGGAGATGAGCCTTTTATAGATCCCGAAGATATAAATAATTTATTCGATTTAATGGTGCAAACATCCTCAAACATGGCAACTTTATACGCAACCTTGGATGCCAAGGACATAACTAACACAAGTGTCGTTAAGTTGTGGATTAAAGATGACAGAAGTGCACTTAATTTCTCTAGAAAAATAGATGATAAAGGTCATATCAATCAAGCCAAAATGCATCTTGGTATTTATGCTTATCGAGCTAGTTTTTTAAAGCAGTTTGTAAAATGGCCTCAAAGTGAAAGAGAGCTAGATACGCAACTTGAACAAATGAGAGCTATGGATAATGATGAAGTTATATATGCCAAAGAATCCATAAGTAATATCCATTTAGGTGTAGATACTAAGGAAGAACTAGAGTTTGCTAGGGAAATTGCCAGTTCTTTATAAAATGAAGATTGAAGAGAATTGTTCCATAAAAGACATTAATTCTTTAAGAATCAATCAATTTACAAAATATTTTTGCTCAATAGAGACAGTTGAGCAACTTCAAGAAGCAATTGAATTTTCTAAGATAAAGAAAATTCCTTTGTTGTTTATCGGAGAAGGGTCAAACGTTGTCTTCACCAGTGACTATGATGGATTGATAATAAGAAATAATATCTTTGGAAAGATTGAACATGACGAAGGAACTGTAGAGATTTCTTCGGGTGAAAACTGGCATAACTTTGTTGATTGGAGTTTATCTAACGAAAGGTATGGCTTAGAAAACCTAGCACTTATACCAGGCACCGTTGGCGCTTCACCTATACAGAATATTGGAGCATATGGAAAAGAGGTTTCTGCGTTTATTAAAGAGGTTAAATCAATCAATACACTTACGACAGAAGAAAGAGTATTTTCTAAAGAAGAATGTAAATTTGGTTATAGATCCAGCTTATTCCAGAATAAAAAAGAATATTTTATTACTTCCGTAGTTTTTGAAACTAACTCAGATCCTTGTATAGATATATCTTATGATTCCTTACAAAAATTTTTTAGAGCTAGTTCTATGGAAATAGAAGCGATAACACCTAAAGATGTATTTGATGGCGTTTCATCCTTAAGGAGAACTATTTTACCAAATCATAATAAAGAATTTAACGTGGGTAGTTTTTTTAAAAACTTGATCCTAGGAGAGGAAGATTTTAAAAATTTAACTGAGATAATTAATGTGCCTTATTATGAAACCAATTCTTCATACAAAGTTTCTTCTGGTTATTTAATAGAAAAAGGTGGATGGAAAGGAAAGGGCGCAAAGAACGTAAGGATTTCTGAGAAACATGCTTCGGTTCTAACAACAAGCGGCAATCTAGATGGAAAGGAAGTAGTTGAATTTGCTAATTCTATTATTGATGATATTTACAGCAAATTTAGAGTTAAATTAGAAATAGAACCGACATTAATTTAATTGAAAGATGGAGTTTCTAACTGTAGCAATTTTGCATTTATTTGCGGTCGCAAGCCCTGGTCCTGATTTCGCATTAGTAACGAGACAAAGCTTAAGATATAACCGAAAAGTAGCAATATGGACTAGCTTGGGAATAGGGGTAGGAATACTATTCCATTCACTTCTAGCAATAACAGGCTTGGTTTTATTAATAACATCCAATGAACTATTCTCAATAATCCTTAAAATTATAGGATCACTTTATTTATTGTATTTGGGAGTTAATTCAATCCTAGGTAGTAAAGAAGAAGGTAATATTGAAGAAGAAAATACGAACACAGATAAATTTAATGGCTTTCTGGCCGGTTTAATTACGAATATTACAAATATTAAAGCCATCTTATTCTTTGTTACTGTGTTTAGCGTAGTGATAGATACAGGAAATAATCTATACCTTTTACTTTATGGTGCTTATATGGCTTTAGCTACATTTGTATGGTTTTCAATTATTTCCTTTGTTTTTACTAGTGAAGTCTTTAAAAGCAGATTTTCTTCATTCTTAGGTTTATTTGAAAAGATTATAGGTTTTACTTTAATTCTTTTATCCTTACAGATTCTTATTTATCAAATATCTATATAAATGAATAAACCAACAATCTCATCAATATTTTCTGAACTATCAAAGCTAGACGAAGATACTTTCCCGCCTGTTGATAAATGGGACCCGCCTTTATGCGAGAACGTAGAAATGCGAATTGATCGATCTGGGAGATGGTTTTTCATGAATTCTCCAATTGGTAGAGAGAGAATGGTTAATTTGTTTAGTAGGGTGCTGAGATTAGATTCTGATGGTTTTTATTACTTAGTTACTCCCGTAGAAAAAATTAGGATTCTTGTAGAAGATAAACCATTCATAATTATTGATTTTGAGGTTCTAAGTTCCGGTAAACAACAAATTTTAAACTTTAAAACAAATACTTATGAGACTTTTTCTTTAAATTCAGATCATCCACTAAGGGTTGAAGTAAATAAGAACACTTTAGAACCTTCGCCATACGTATTAGTAAGGAAAAACTTAGAAGCCTTAATATCAAGGAACGTTTACTATAAATTAATTGATTTAGGGGAAGAGAGGGGCACAAATTTTGGGTTAGAAAGTCAGGGAATATTCTTTAAATTATACTAGAAGCATAAAAAAACAGAGCATTAGCTCTGTTTAGTTCGAGTTCGAAAGAGTCTAAAATTGAGTTTCTTCTTTTAGCGCCTTGATTAATTTCTCTTTTAATCTTGGTGGTCTAATAAATTTTTTTGGTACCTTTTTTATTAGAGCTTTCTTCTTTCGTTCTCTAACTTTCTTATCTCTTCCTTCTACCGTCTCGAGTGGTTTCTGATCGGATAATTAAGTAAGTTAATAATACTCCTTTTTCCTAATCGGTCAACACTTTTTTTAACTTTTTTTTAACTTTTTTTTGCTTATTTAAAATGCTTTCAAGATATTGATTTTATTACATATTTGGGTAATTAGGACCGCCTGATCCTTCAGGTGTCACCCAATTAATATTTTGCGAAGGGTCTTTTATGTCACATGTCTTGCAATGAACACAATTCTGTCCGTTTATCTGAAAGATTTTTTTACCATCTTTCTCTACAATTTCATATACACCGGCAGGACAATACCTTTGAGCTGGTTCATCGTATTTAGGTAAATTAACTTCTAAAGGTATAGACGGATCTTTTAATACTAAGTGGCAGGGCTGATCTTCTTCATGATTAGTATTTGATAAAAATACCGAAGAAAGTTTATCGAAACTAATTACTCCATCAGGTTTAGGGTAATCTATTTTCGGCATTTTATTAGCCTCTTTTAAGCAATCATGATCTGGTTGGTCGTGATGTAATGTAAAAGGCAATTTTCCTCTAAATATAAGCTGATCCATACCAGCCAAAGCCACACCTAATAAAGTTCCAAACTTATGAATAAATGGTAAAAAATTTCTAGCTTTATGAAGTTCCTTTTCTAACCAAGAAGATTGTAAGTTCGATTGAAAGTTTGCAATGTCTTTGTCTGACTCTTCTTTAGCTAATTCTTCATAAATACTTTCAGCTCCTATCATTCCTGATTTCATCGCAGTATGAGTTCCTTTTATTCTAGGAAAATTCATAGTTCCAGCATCATCTCCTACAAGCAACCCACCAGGGAAGTTCATCTTAGGAATTGATTGATAACCACCTTTGATCAGAGCTCTTGCACCATAAGCAGTTCTTGTACCTCCATTTAAATATTTTTTAATTGAAGACTGATGTTTCCATTGCTGAAATTCATCAAAAGGGCTGATGTGTGGGTTGTCGTAATCTAAAGGTACTATGTAACCCAAGAAAGCCTGATTGTTTTCACCATGATAGAAATATGATCCAGATAGAACTCCTTTTGCTGCAGGCCATCCCATTGTGTGTATTACAAGACCTTCTTCATGCAACTCAGGGTTTATATCCCAAACTTCTTTAAAGCCTATACCATAGTGTTGAGGATCACTGTCTTGATCAAGATTAAATTGGCTTATTGCCTGCTTTCCTAAATGGCCTCTACATCCTTCTGATAAGACCGTATATTTAGCTAAAAGGTCTATACCGGGTTCAAAGCTAGGTTTCTTTTCACCAGATGCATCAAGACCCATATCTCCCGTTGAGACTCCAATTACAGTTTCATTATCATAAATAAGTTTAGAGGCTGTAAAACCCGGGAAAATATCTATTTCTAATCCTTCAGCGTATTCACCTAACCATCTACAAAAATTACCAAGACTCATGATGTAATTGCCATGATTTTTAAACGTTGTCGCAAACATTGTAGGTATGGAAAACGCGCTTGATTCATTAAGCAAATAACGAACCGAGTCCTTTTTTACTGGAGTATTTAACGGAGCTCCTAATTCTTTCCAATCAGGTATTAGCTCATTAAGAGCTTTTGGATCAAAAACGTTACCCGAAAGGATGTGGGCTCCAACTTCAGAACCTTTCTCAACCACACAAATAGAGATTTCTTTAGAATTTTGATCACATAATTGTTTTAACTTTATTGCTGTAGACAAGCCTGCCGGACCAGCTCCAACAACAACTACGTCATATTCCATTGATTCTCTTTCTGTATTTTCCATATTTAAAAATATTTATTTGTATTGAGTGGGGCTGCAGTTATAGAATACGGTCTTTGAATTTTACCATATAAGGAAAATAGTATGAAGATTCTAGTTCCCGTAAAAAGAGTAGTTGATTACAACGTTAAAGTCAGAGCTAAATCTGATGAGAGCGGTCCAGATCTAAGCAATGCAAAAATGGCAATTAATCCCTTTTGTGAAATAGCTATAGAAGAAGCAGTAAGACTAAAGGAAGCTGGTAAAGCTGAAGAAGTAATAGCGGTTTCAGTTGGAGATTCCGCTTCTCAAGAACAATTAAGAACATGCTTAGCTCTTGGTGCAGATAGAGCAATTCTAATAGAAACTAGTGAAGCACCAGAACCATTAGGTGTGGCGAAGGCACTTAAAGCTATTGTAGAAAAAGAGAGTCCTGAAATAGTAATTCTAGGAAAGCAGGCTATAGATGATGATGCAAACCAAACTGGTCAGATGCTAGCTGCATTGCTTGGTTATGCTCAAGGTACATTTGCCTCAGAGGTTGACATTCAAGACGGAAAAGTGGAAGTCATTAGGGAGGTAGATGGAGGCTTGCAAACAGTATCATTAAACCTACCTGCAATCATCACAACTGATCTAAGACTAAATGAACCCAGATATGCTTCTTTGCCTAATATTATGAAAGCGAAAAAGAAACCATTAGATACTATTTCTTGCGACGAACTAGGCGTTGACGTTGCACCTAGAACAGAAACCTTAAAAGTTAGTCCTCCAC
Source organism: uncultured Gammaproteobacteria bacterium (assembly GCA_913042085.1). GTDB lineage: Bacteria > Pseudomonadota > Gammaproteobacteria > Magnimaribacterales > Magnimaribacteraceae. The sequence continues at coordinate 9,794 of CAJWKH010000041.1, forward strand.
CAGAAAGAGCTGCGGGAATAATAGTAGAAAGTATTGATGAATTAGTTGATAAATTAAAAAATGAAGCAAAGGTGATTTCATGAGTATATTAGTAATAGCAGAACACGATAATACAGAACTAAAGGCTTCTACATTAAATGCATTAACTGCTGCTTCGGAGATTGGTGGAGACATTGATTTACTTATAGCGGGAAGTGATTGTGGATCAGTGGTTGAGGCTGCTAAGCAAATACCATGCGTTTCTAAAGTTTTACAAGCTGATAAAGCTAGTTATGCCAATGCGCTTGCAGAGAATCTAGGTAATCTTGTAGCTGAATTAGGAAGTAATTATTCTCATATATTAACCCCAGCAACTACAAGCGGTAAGAATTTTATGCCCAGAGTAGCTGCTTTATTAGACGTATCTCAGATATCTGATATCAG
>CAJWKH010000042.1 GCA_913042085.1 uncultured Gammaproteobacteria bacterium
CTTAATAGGAGAATAAAATGGAATGGTTTAAGGGAAAGGCAGCACAATTAATAGCTTTAGTAGGTATCGTATCAACTTTGGCAGGATTTGGATATACAGGTGCCACTTATGTTAATAGAATAGAAAATCTAGAGAAAAAAGTCGGTATTATTAAAGAAACCGATGAAGGTCTTGATAATGTGGTACAAAGATTCGCGGCTATAGAAGCAACTGTTGAAAGTTTATCTAGTAGCAAGGATCAAGTTCAAAATATGGAAGAAGCCATCACAATGCTAGAAACCTCAGTAGAGGCTATCAATAAAACTATTGATGAAAGCCTCATTATAGAAGTAAGAGGCATAGAAGAAGATGTAACAGGGGTTAGAGTAGACATTCAAGGAGTGGAAACTGCTTTAAAAGCCTTAGAAAAGGTAGTCGATAAGATGGAAGAAGGTGGCAACCCTCTGGCTAATTAACACTTAATAAAAATTAACACTCAAAAAATACTTCTTGACATTTTCTTTAATTTTTGATATTATATACAGGTATATTAACTAATAATAGGATAATAAAAATGAACTATTTAAAAAATATTTGGACAAAAGTCACGCTGTCAACGGCAGCACTATTAACCCCTTCATTAGGCTATACAGACCAGCTAAATTCAGGAGATACAGCATGGATGCTAACAGCTAGCGCTTTAGTACTCTTCATGACACTTCCTGGTTTGGCTCTTTTTTATGGAGGATTAGTTAGAAGTAAAAATATTCTATCTATTCTTAAACAATGTGTAGCAATCACTTGTTTAACTACAGTAATTTGGGTGATCGCGGGCTACTCTTTAGCCTTCGGAGACCCAAACCCTTTTTGGGGTGGCTTAAATACCGCCTTTTTAAAAGGAATTACTGCAGACTCTTTAGCAGGAACAATTCCAGAAAGCCTTTTTGTAATGTTTCAAGCAACTTTTGCTATTATTACTCCCGCACTTATGGTTGGAGCTTTTGCAGAGAGAATGAAATTTTCTGCATTATTACTATTTAGTGTTTTATGGGTACTATTTGTCTATACTCCAATTTGTCATAATATATGGGGAGGCGGTTGGTTAAGTTCTTTCGGTATTATTGATTTTGCAGGTGGAACAGTAGTTCATATTAATGCTGGCGTTGCCGCATTAGTAGCTTGTATAATGGTTGGACGTCGAGAGGGCTATGGTAAAGCAGTAATGAAGCCAAATAATCTAGCTTATTCCTTTATAGGAGCTTGTATGCTCTGGGTAGGCTGGTTTGGTTTTAATGCAGGAAGCGAATTAGCTGCTGATGGAACAGCCGCAATGGCTATGTTAGTTACTCAAGTAGCAACAGCTATGGCAGGAATTGGATGGGTTGCAATGGAATGGTTTATTCATAAAAAACCAACTGTTCTTGGAATTATTACAGGAGCCGTTGCAGGACTTGTAGCAATCACTCCAGCTTCAGGTAGCGTGGGACCAGTAGGTGCAATGGTTATTGGACTATTTGCTGGTATTTTTTGCTACATGGCTTCAACTTCGCTCAAAAAAGCACTAGGATATGATGATTCTTTAGATGTTTTTGGTGTTCATGCCGTAGGAGGTATCGTTGGAGCACTATTAACAGGTGTTCTTTCAGATATAAGTTTCGGGGGAGCAGGAATTTTACATAGTACAATAGGACAGCAGCTTGGAGCTCAAGCAATCGGAGTATTAGCTACAGTTATATACTGTGGAATAGTAACAGCCATTATTCTTAGACTTATTGATAAAACCATAGGCTTAAGAGTATCCGAGGAAGAAGAAGAACAAGGTCTTGACATCAGTTTGCATGGCGAACAGGGTTATAATATAGAATTTCACTAATTTTATAAATTATTCATATAAAATTGGAAATTTAAGAGAATAAAATAAATAGGACGAGGTAGAACATAGTACACTTTCGTCCTATTTTATAAAAAAATTTTTACACTATGGTATATACCACTCGAAATATAAAAACAAGATTATTTTTATAGCAACAAAAATTTAATACTTGACATCAAACATATATTTTGATATAATATGGATTAATTATAGGTAAATTGATTAGAAATAGGGTATAATTACCCTGAGTAATAATAGGGAATTATAACTATGGAAATAAATATGTATTTATTTTGGAACTCCGTCCTTACACTTGTTATCGGACCTCTGATACTCGTAATACGAGCACAAATTGGTGAATTAAGAAGAATAGACATTCTATTAAATAAAACACGAGAAGAACTTGGTAGAGACTACGTTTCTAAAATGGAAATGGAAACCGTTTTAGATCGCATAATGAATGCAATAGATAGACTTTCCCAAAAAGTAGATCGCTTATTCGAAGAGCGAACTTAGGAGAAAATAAATGGCAACGACACTTACTGCCGCAACACTGACCGTAACAGTTACGGAAAGTATATCGCTCAACGGTAAAGACCAAGGAGCAACAAATTCATTTACTGTAGCTAGTATAAATGAGATATATAAACATATAGTAACAGCTACAACTACAGCAACTACCTTTCTTAAATTTGGTACTGCCGCTTCAGCGGGAACTCTAATTAGAGCAGACGTATCATATTTAAGAATCACTAATTTAGATGATACTAACTTTGTTACTGTTGGCTTATCAGATGATAGTGCCGATACTGCTTATTTTAAAGTAGAAAAAGGACAAAGTGTAATAATTGGTGGAACAGATGAAGGACCTCAAGTTGAAGTAAGTACTTCAGCAGCTGCTTTTTCAGCCTGGGCAAGTGTAGACAGCTTAACTTTAGCCGCAGATACCGCATCAGTTGATGTAGAGATATTTGCAGCAATGACCTAAGGAGACTTAAATGGTTGAATATGAAAACAAAATGGCACAAACTACGGAGAAAGAAGAAAAGATTGATTTTGATTCTAAAATAGAAGTTCGTAGGGGTTGGTATAGAATTAGAAAACAAGGTAAATTGATGAAATTTGCCACACGAGAAGAAGCTGAAAAAGCTTTGGCGGAATAATAAATGCCTATTCGCAGGGTAAAAGGCGGATGGAAGATAGACAATACTTCTGGAATCTCGAAGACTAAGAAAGCTGCGAAGCGTAGACTTCGCGCTATTAAATACCGCCAGTCTAAGAGAAAAAGAAAAGGACGCAAAAAGCGTTAGGAGAAAAGAATGAGAGCAATTAAATTGTTATCAGCAAAAGAAGCAGCAGGCGATAGTTTTGCTAATGGATCAACTATAAATGGTGCTACTAAAGTACTGTGCCAACATACTGGTGGTACTGCAGGAATTATATCTGTATTAAATGCAGCAGGAACAGTTGGACATACATGTAATCTAGGAGCTGCAGGTAGTGGAGATGCTACAATAATTCTAGCAAAAAAATCCACTGATGTAATATATGCAAGTCAAGGTAGTATAGAATTTGTAGCTTGTTTAACTGAAGGATAACTCTATTACAAGGGAGACTTTAATGGAAAGACTTAATAAAGCAGAATGGCTAGATTATATAGCCGAAGCGTCGATACATACGCTTCAGCAACTGCAAGACAAAGACACACAACTCACTGAAGAAGAATGGGCTTTAGCGGACTTGTGCGGAGGTTATATTCATATATATAACTTGGTAAAGAAGCATCGTCTAATCGATAAAAATATACTTCCTGAAAGCGATACAATCCATTAGAAAATGTTAGAACTTAGTAGAAAAGATATTACTGCAAGTAATATTATGGATTACGGCTCAGCAGTACGTTTCCTTAAGCTCCCTGTAGAAGGTTATTTAGACTTACTAAATATTGAACCTATCCCATCACAAATTGCACTAATTAATGCAATAAACAATCCAAAATATAGATTTGTATGTGCAGCTCTATCTAGACGACAAGGTAAAACATATATTTCCAATGTAATTGGACAGTTGATGGCTTTAATTCCTAGTACGCATATTCTTTTAATGTCACCTAACTACTCTTTATCTCAAATTTCGTTTGATTTACAAAGAAACCTTATAAAACATTTTGATTTAGAAGTAACTAGGGATAATGCCAAGGAGAGAATAATTGAACTATCTAATGGTTCAACTATAAGAATGGGCTCAATTAATCAGGTAGACTCTTGTGTAGGTAGATCATATGATCTTATTATATTTGATGAAGCCGCTTTAGTTGATGGTCGAGACGCTTTCAATATTGCACTCAGACCTACACTAGATAAAGAAAACAGTAAAGCATTATTCATATCTACCCCTCGAGGAAGAAATAATTGGTTTGCAGACTTTTATAATAGAGGATATAACGATGAATACCCAGAATGGATTTCAATTAGAGCAAGTTATCACGAAAATCCGAGGCATAGTCCAACCGATATCGTGGAAGCTAAAAAAGCAATGTCAGAAGCAGAATTCAGTCAAGAATATCTCGCTGACTTTAATGTTTACGAAGGACAAGTTTGGAACTTTGATTACAAAGAATGTACTTCCGACCTTTCAGAGATTGATATTGCTAAAATGGATGTGTTTGCGGGGCTTGATGTCGGATACAAAGACCCAACAGCCTTTTGTGTAATAGGGTATGAATGGGACAAACAAAAATATTATCTAATAGATGAGTATATGGATGCAGAAAGAACTACTGAACAACATGCTACTATAATTAGAGGGTTAATGGAAAAGTGGGATATAGATTGGATTTATATTGACTCTGCAGCCCAACAAACTAGATTTGACTTTGCACAGAATTTTGATATTTCAACAATCAATGCAAAAAAATCAATTTTGGACGGTATTGGACATGTAGCAGCAATAGTAGATAATAATAATTTAGTTGTAGATCAAAGATGCTCTCATGTTTTACAGGCATTAGACCAGTATCAGTGGGATCCAAATCCCAACTTGATGAGAGAAAAGCCTAAGCATAACGAGTACTCTCATATGGCAGACGCGCTTAGATATGCACTTTATACATTTGAGACTGTAGCCACAACTTTTTAAATAAGCACACCATGAAAAAAATTGTTCTTGACAAAAAGGTACTTTTTTAGTATAATTATTATTAAGGCTGAAGTATATGAATCTTAAGAGAGACTTGGTTAAATATATAAGAGACAGAGCAAAGTCTAAGTATAAGAAAAATACCGAATGTTATATTTGTGGTAGTAAAGAAAGTTTAGACTTTCATCATTATTATAGTTTGACTGAATTACTTGAACGATGGATAGTAAAACATAATCTTAAGATCAATTCGGTCGAAGAAATAATGCAGATAAGAGATACGTTTATAGAAGAATACTCTAAAGAACTATTTGAAGATGCTGTGACTCTTTGTCATATTCACCACTTAAGATTACATTCAATATATGGAAAAAGACCCAAAATGATAACTGCAAGAAAGCAGCCCAGATGGGTAGAGAAACAGAGAGATAAACATTATGGCTTGGTACGATAGATTTATTCCAGGTAGAACAGAAAAACTAAATCCAGCTCAACCTTTTATAGCGAGAGAAGAAGGATTTAATATAACTACTAGAGAAAATCCCATAAATTATCGAAACGCTTATGAGCAACAAGAAGTTGTAAATAGAGGCGTTAACATGATAGTTGATGATGTAGCTGAGATTCCCGTTGACGTGGGAGATAAAGTTGTAGGACTACAACCAGTCGTAAAAAACATCCGAAGATCACGAGTTAATTCTCTACTAAACATTGAACCTAATCCATTTCAGGATATAAATTCATTTAAACGTAATCTTATTATCGATTTATTAATTGATGGTAATATTTTTGTATATTTCGATGGAATGCATTTATACCAATTACCTGCAGAAAACGTTGAAATAGAGTCACATGAGACTCAATACATAACTAAGTTTATTTATGAAGGACAAGTGGACTATTCTCCTAGTGAGATTATACATATAAAAGAAAATTCTTTTAATTCAATCTACAGGGGAGTTCCTAGATTAAAACCAGCATGGAGAACCATGCAACTTCTAGGAAGCATGAGAAACTTTCAAGATAACTTCTTTAAGAATGGAGCAGTACCAGGTTTAGTACTTAAAAGCCCAAATACTCTTAGTGAGAAGATTAAAGAAAGAATGTTGGCAGCTTGGAGGGTTAGATATAACCCAAATACAGGCGGAAGACGACCTTTAATCTTAGATGGTGGACTTGAGATTGATAATTTAAATGAAGTAAACTTTAAAGATTTAGATTTTCAACCAAGTATTGTAGCGAATGAAAGAATTATTTTACAAGCATTGGGAATACCCCCACTTCTTTTAGATAGTGGAAACAATGCAAACATTAGACCAAATCATAGGTTATATTATTTAGAAACTATACTACCTATAATTAGGAAAATAAATTACGCATTTGAAAGGTTTTTCGGATTTGACTTATTAGAAGATATAAGTAATATCCCAGCCTTACAACCAGAATTAAGGGATAAAGCTGCCTATTATACTACTTTAGTAAATGGCGGAATAATGAGTCCAAATGAAGCTAGAGATTCCATGAGAATGGAACCAGTTGAGGGACACGATGATTTAAGAGTTCCTGCAAATATAGCAGGAAGTGCAGCAAACCCAAGTGAAGGCGGAAGACCTTCAGAGGAAGAACAAAATGACACGAACGAAGAAAATAGTTAAATCAGTAGCTGAATATTTTGCCAAAAAAGGTGAAATTATGAACATGAAAACTTATATTGCACAAGATGATGCTCCACATAGAGCAAGAGCAATTAGAAAGTTAACAGGTTCATGGGCTAGAATGATACAAATAATTAAGGTGAATTTTCCAGAGGAATACGAGAAGGCTACTAAGCCTGCTCCAGCACCTAAGCCTTCTGCTAAGCCAAAATTTAAGGCAAAACCAAAAATTAAGGCTAATTCAGCAGGAAAAAAGGGGAAATAAATGAAAAAAATTTTTAATCTAACATCTAATTTTAAAGCAGTAAGCGAAAACGAAGATGGTAGCGTAAGTATAAAAGGTTACGCTAGCACTAAAGATCAAGATAGAGCTGGAGATATTATAAATCCTGATGCTTGGTCGAAAGGTGGAATTGGGGATTATGAAAATAATCCTATAATCCTTTTTAACCATGATTATCATAATCCTATCGGTAAAACAACTGAGTTAGGTGTTGATGATATTGGATTAAAGATAAAAGGGAAAATATCTCAATCAGCTGGAAAAATTAGAGATTTAATTAAAGAAGGTGTTCTTGGAGCTTTTAGCGTTGGTTTCCGAGTCAAGGATGCTGATTATATAGAGGAAACCGACGGCTATAGAATCAAGGACGCAGAATTGTTTGAAATTAGTGTGGTATCAGTACCCGCTAATCAAGCAGCGACCTTCTCTGTGGCAAAGGCTTTCGATTCTGATGATGAATATCAGGATTGGAAATCTAACTTTGTCAAACCTGGTCAATCTATTAATATAGACTCACCAGAAGCAACAGTCAAACAGACTGTACTCAAGGAAACGAAAATGTCTGATACAAAAGAAAACTTCGATCTTGAAGAGTTTGCTAAAGAAGTGGCACAAAAAACGGCTGCAACTATTGCTATGCAACATGCAGAGCAAAAAGCTAAAGCGGAAGCTGAAGCTCAAGAAGCCGCAGAAAACGAAGCCGCTGCTAAAGTAGAAATTCAAGAAAAGAAAGCACAGGTAGAAAGTATTGTTAAAGCAGGAACTGAAGGAGCAGAACGATTAGTATCTGATCTAGAAGGACGTGTTGACGAAAACTATTCAAACCTAGAACAAGTTGTAGAAGAGCTAAAAGATGAATTGAAAACCAAGTCAGAAGAAATCATGAATATTCGTGAATCTAAAAGAACTTTCTCCAATAAAGGAGAGAAAAAGGGCTTTTATAATGAACAAGATATTAATGATGCATGGCTCTTGGGTAAAGCATTAGGTAAACCTATCGAAGATACCGATTACGGTAAATCCGTTATGGAAAAACAGAATGCACACTCAGGTGTAGGTGTTTCATCTGCCGATTTCGAGCAAGAAGTTTCAACAAACGTAGAACGAGATATTCAAAATCAATTGATTATCGCTCCTATGTTTAGCGAAATTGCAATGAATGCAGCTACCATGATCCTTCCTGTCCTTCCAGATGCAGGTTACGCAGAATTTCAAAGTAACCAAACAGCATCGGGCTCTAGCCCACATGGAAACTTGGCAGAAAGAGGCGATACTTATGGATCAGCCTATGGTGGTATAGATTTAACAGAAAGATCATTGACAACTAAGAAATTGATTTCACAATCATATCTTGGTAACGAAACTGAAGAAGATGCAATTATGCCTGTTCTTCCATTAATTCGTGAATCAATGATTCGTTCACACGCTAGATCTATCGAAAGCGGACTTTTAGTTGGAAACCTCGCAGACGGACCATTTGGAACAAGTGGTGCATGTTTTGATGGACTTATTTCTCTCGCATCAGCGGATAGTGATAAGACTCAATCAACAACTGCATTTGCAAGTGAATCCCTTACAGCAGCTAATCTATTAGCAGCACGTAAGAATATGGGCAAATATGGTGTTAACGCAGCAGATGTTGTTTATATTGTCAACCAAACTGAGTGGTTCAATTTAATGGACGACGCTGAATTTCAAGATGTCAACTTAGTTGGCGAAAGTTTAGCTTCTAAAGTTAAAGGATCAGTTGGAACGGTTTATGGTTCTCCAGTTGTTCTATGCGATGAATTCGCAACCCCTGCTGTAGGTAAATACTACGCTGTAGCAGTCAACCCTAAGATGTTCATTAAAGGACGTCTAAGAGGAATGACAATTGAAAGCGACTATGAAGTTGCTAACCAACGCCGAGTACTTGTTGCGTCTCAAAGAATTGGCTTTATCGATATAATCGATGCAGCTACTTCTAAGTGGGCACTACAATACAAAGCATCTTAAAGCTGGGTAATCTGGGAGGTTATTGCCTCCCAGATTTTTAGGAAAAATAAATGAATTTAATTACTACTCAAGAGTACAAAACTTACAAAAAGATAGAGCATAATAAAGATGATAATCAATTAAATGTTTTAGTTTCTGCTGTAAGTGCATTAGTCAAAACATATACTGGAAATTCAATAATAGACTATGCTGTAGCTAATAAAGTAGAGAACTTTGATATTCATGATAATTATACCTCAGAATTATTTTTAACAGAATCACCACTTACTAGTGTTGGACTATTACAGGAAAGAGATTCAATAGCTAATAGCTATACGACTTTAACTGAAAATACTGACTATTATGTGGATGCGGAGCATGATCGAGTTTATAGAATAAATGGTGATGCAGGTATTAAATATTTTCCAAAAGGCTTTGCAGCCGTCAAAGTCACGTATCGCGCAGGTTACGAAATTTGTCCTGAAGATTTAAAACTGGCAATCTATGATCTTATTACTTATTATCTTAAAGAAGAATATAAGGGTAGAAGATCGATGGCAGGTGCTACACTTCAGAATGAAGCGTCGACCACTATCAGAGATGATATTGGCTTCCCCGACCATATCAAGCGCGTCTTAGATATGTATAAAATAATAGATGTAATTTAAATGAGTTCCAAAAATCTTAAGAAAATGGCAAATAAATTGCTAAACGACTTTGCCGATGAAAAAAGCAAAACAGGTGCTAAAAACTCAAAAAGAGTAGCACTAGAAAATCTTATACCTCAAGTATTTGCACAAGATAAAAAAGCCTTAGAA
>CAJWKH010000043.1 GCA_913042085.1 uncultured Gammaproteobacteria bacterium
CTTAATAGGAGAATAAAATGGAATGGTTTAAGGGAAAGGCAGCACAATTAATAGCACTAGCTTCTATTGTGGGAACATTAGCAGGCTTCGGATATACGGGAGCGACTTATGTCAATAGATTAGAAAATCTAGAAGCAAAAGTCTCGCGTATTCAGGGAACTGAAGAAGCACAAGAAGCTATTGAAGAAAGATTCGCAGGTATAGAAGTTTCAGTAGGAGCTATTAATAAAACAATAGACGATAGTCTACTTATATGGATTCGAGAAATGCAAAATGATACATCAGATCTTAAAGTAGCAGTCGCAAGACTTGAACAAGACATACCCGATTCATCTACCATAGAAAAAAGTATCACAGATATTAAGGTAGATGTATCAAAATTGGATTCTACTATAGAATCTTTGGAAAAGCAAGTAGATAAACTTGAAAATAAAAGTGATAATCCACTTGCACAATAATCCTTCACCCAACCTCGCGGTGATAGAGGATTTAAATAGAGGAACGTTTAATAAATGGAGATAATAATGAAACACGTGATAACATTATTCTTGTTTAGTTTTATAATGTCAGGCTGTAGTACAGTTGCCCAAGTTTGGGACACTGGTGTAGATGTAGTATCTAACACGGTTGATACTGTAGTTACAGGTGCTTCCGATTTAGTAACTGCTGTCGGTACAGATATCGTTGAGACAGGTGCTTTTGTAGTTGATACAACTGCGGGAGTCACTGAAGCGGTATCAGAAAGGATTGACGATGAAACTGATAAGCTATACGAAGAAGAAGAGGGAAACTAAAACGTCCCTTTTGGAAAAAAGCTGACAAGCGACAAGAGGAGCGCACACAAAGCTCAAAGCAAGAAGTTACTAAGGTTACTGTTGAAGTAAAGCACGAAGAAATAGAAGTGCTACTAGATAGACTTAGGGATTTCTGCTATAAGAAGCCATATAAGTGCGACATTCTGGATATTTTTTATCCACATGAAGATTAGTTTATATTGATATTAATTTTTTTCTGATATGCATATCTATTATACGAAAAAATTTTTACAATATTGATATAAACTTCTTCAAAACAATGAGTTACGAAAACGATTAAGATTGTTTTTTCCACTCAGAAATTTTTTTAAGAGAAATAATACTATATAAAATCTTATATCAATAGGTTAAGTTTAGAACCAAAGGAAAATAGTTCTTGACACAGACTTTAGATTTTGATATAATAGAGTCATATAGGTATAATAATACGGGTTTTATACCCCATTGTATATAGGACATTAAAATGGACGAAGTAACAGGAATGATATGGAACGCTGTTTTATCTTTAATAGTAGCACCCCTAGTAATAATTATTGGGGCTCAAGTTAAAGAATTAAGGCGTATCGATATTCTATTAAATAGAACCCGAGAAGAGCTGGGTAAAGATTATGTATCTAAAATGGAAATGGACATATCTTTAGCTCGTATTATGAGTGCAATTGATAGACTTTCTCAAAAAGTAGATCGTTTATTCGAAGAGAGAAATTAATATGTTAAAAGATTATCAAAAGAAAGACATTAAAAAAAGCCCTAAAACAAAAGCAACTGTAAAACAGGAATTTGATGATGGGATAATTTGGGCTAAAGCAATAAAAGGAGCTCAAAACTTTGGGTTTTTCTGGAAAGGAAAAGAAATAATTAAACCTAGTAGAGAAGCCGCAGAAGCAGCGTTAAATGAAATTAAGAAAGAAACTTAAGTACTTATGGCTTAAAATTGTTAGCTTCTTTTCTCCCCGTTGGAAAGTAGAAGTTAGTTATAATAAACAATGGGGTGATACAGATGATAAAACTTTTATTGCTAAAAAGTTCTATCAAAAGAAAGAGAAGTTTTTAAAGTTCAAGACAGATAGTAATGATATAATAGAAATTAGAAGTGCTACTGGATTAAATTATAGGATAGAGGAATTATGAATCAAATATTAATAGGAGTTATACTAGTTATGGGTATAGGTGGTTATTTCTTATACGTTGAGAATGGAAACTTACAAGCAGAAAATAGTGCTTATGAATTAAGAGACGCGGAACAAGACGCAGCAATCGAGCAATTACAAGGAGATCTAGAATTACAAGGTAAAAGCCTTGTAGCTATGACCCAAAAGAATGCGGAAATAGAAGGTGAAATGAATCGTTATCTTAACATTTTTAAAAGACATAATTTAACTAAACTAGCATACGCCAAACCAGGTTTGATAGAACCTAAGGCAAATAAAGCTACGAAGGAGGTATTTGATGGAATCGAAGAAGATAGTCGTAATATTGACAATCTTGATGATGGTGTCCAGTTGCAGTCTAATTCCAAGTAAAAAGGAAGTTAGCATAACAACTAAAGCTATCGAAAGAACGATAATCCAACCCGTAATGCCTCGGGAAATAGATTTAAAAGATCCTTATTGGTATGTAGTTTCAGATAAAAATATAGATGAATTTCTCGCCAGAGTTGAGAAAGATCAGGGACAACTAGTATTTTTTGCTATGTCTGTTCCAGATTATGAAATAATGGCATATAATATGCAAGAGTTGAAACGATATATTCGGGAACTCAAAGAGGTGGTAGTATACTACAGGAAAGTTACAGCTCCTATGGCTCCAAAAGCCAAAGAGGAAAGAGACAGACCTACAGTAGGAATATATCCACTCAAGAAGGATGAATAGAAGTAAAGAAAGATTACTTATTTGTGCTTCATGTGAAAATCTAACTAAATTTAAGGTATGTAAAGCATGTATGTGCTTCATGCCTTTAAAAGCTAGATTAGTTAGGGCTAAATGCCCAAAGAATAAATGGAGAAACTTATGGATACATTAATGAAGGCTAAAGATTGGATAATGGCACGTTGTTCTGAGAGAACATCTTGGGACGGAGTAACAATTATAGGTGTTAGTATTCTAGTCTTACTAGGGGTACCAGTAGTTAAATTACTAGCTTGGCCCGCCTTACTTTACGGAGTGTTTACATTCTTTAAGGAAGAAGGAGTTATATAATGCCCAAGGGCAAAGGAACTTATAGTAAACGCCGTGGACGCCCTAAGAAACGGAAGTGGTAAATGCCGATTACTAAAGTTAAGGGCGGTTGGAAGATAAAAAATACTTCTGGAATCTCTAAGACTAAAAAAGCTGCGAAGCGAAGGCTTCGCGCTATTAAACACCGCCAGTCTAAAAAGAGAAGAAGGAAAGGACGCGTTAAGCGTAGGAGAAAAAAATGAGAGCAATTAGATTAATATCACCCAAAGAATCAGCAGGCAATAGTTTTGCTAATGGATCCGATATACAAGGTGCAAATTATGTACTATGTGTACATACGGGTGGTACAGCAGCAGTGGTAACTATTTGTAATTCAGCAGGAAATGGTCCCGGAACATTTGGACTAAATATAGCAGGTTCTGGTGATGCTACAATGGTTATAAAGAAAGATTCAACTGATGTAATGTATGCAGATCAAGGTAGTGTAGAATTTACTGCCGTACAGTATGCTTAAAATGCACACTAATCCAAGAGATAATTGGCTTCAAGAAGTTAGCGAGTTTTGTATAGCAACTTTAGAAGATTTAAATGATAAAGCTCAAGAGGGTGAGTATGTTTCACCCAAAGATCAAACTATGACAGATTTATGTATGGGATATTTATTTCTTTTAAGTGTTTGTAATACAGAAGGTCTTTTAGACCCTTCTAAAATACAAAACTCAATAGATAAAAATATAACTATACACTAATGTTAGAAATAAGTAGAAAAGATGTTATAAGTACTGATATAATGCAATTTGATGCAGCAAATCGCTTTATCAAATTGCCAATAGAGGAATATCTTGATTTACTTGGAACAAAACCTAACTCAGCTCAAATAGCTTTAATAAATGCACTCAATAATCCTAAGTATAGGTTTGTATGTGCAGCTATTTCTCGGAGACAAGGTAAAACTTATATTACTAATGTTATTGGACAACTAGTTTCACTTATACCAAACTCACATATACTTATTATGTCTCCTAATTATGCTTTATCTCAAATATCTTTTGATTTACAAAGACAACTTATTAGGCATTTTGACCTTGAAGTAGTTAGAGATAATGCAAAAGATAAGGTAATTGAACTGTCTAATGGTTCTACCATAAGAATGGGGTCAGTTAATCAAGTTGATTCAACAGTTGGAAGGTCTTATGACCTAATCATTTTTGATGAAGCAGCCTTAGCTGATGGAAAAGATGCATTTAATGTAGCACTTCGGCCCACTTTAGATAAGCCAGAGAGTAAAGCTGTATTTATATCTACTCCTAGAGGAAGAAATAACTGGTTTGCAGACTTCTACCATAGGGGTTGGAGCGAGGAATTTGATGATTGGTTCTCGGTAAGGGCAACTTATCATGAAAACCCTAGATTTTCAACTGAAGATATTGAAGAAGCTAAAAGAACGATGTCTCAAGCAGAATTTGCTCAAGAATATCTTGCTGATTTTAATACTTATGAAGGACAAGTTTGGAACTTTAACTTCGAAGAGTGTGTTGCAGACTTAAGTCAGTTAGATACTAGTAATATGGACGTATTTGCAGGACTTGACGTAGGGTATAAAGACCCCACGGCATTTTGTGTAGTAGCATATGATTGGGATCAACAAAAATTCTATCTTATTGATGAGTATCTAAACGCTGAGAGAACTACTGAACAGCATGCTAAAGAAATTAACCTTTTAGTAGACAAATATCTTATTGATTGGATTTATATTGACTCTGCCGCTCAACAAACTAGATTTGATTTTGCTCAAAATTACGATATTTCGACAATTAATGCAAAAAAATCTGTTCTAGACGGAATTGCTCATGCTGCTAGTATAATTGATAATGATAATCTGGTAGTAGATCAAAAATGTCGCCACGTATTAGAGGCAGTTGACCAATATCAATGGGATGCTAATCCTAATTTGTTAAAAGAACGTCCAAAACATAATATGGCAAGCCATATGTCAGACGCTATAAGATATGGACTGTATACTTTTGAGACAACTGCAAGTACTTTTTGAGGTATCACCAACGAAAAAATAAATGTTGACAAAAAGGTAAAAATTTGGTATAATTTTTATAAATAGGATATTATGAATTTAAAAAGGGATCTAGTCAAGTACGTTAGAGATAAGGCGAAGTCAGGTTATAAGAAAGAAACCCAGTGCTACATTTGTGGAGAGACAGAAAAGCTAGAGTTTCACCACTTCTACGGAATGACTGAGCTACTTGAAGCTTGGCTAAAGAAGAATAAATTAGTAATAAACTCAGCCGATGAAATCATGGAGCTTCGGGTAACTTTTATTAAAGAATATAACAATGAAATCTACTATGAAGCTACTACACTATGCAAATCCCATCACATGCGGCTACACAGTATTTATGGTAAACGACCAAAATTGGTAACAGCACTTAAACAAAAGCGATGGGTAGATAAAATGAGGATAAAGCATGGCATGGTATGATAGATTATTAGGTATTGATAGAGAGGAGAAGATAAATCCTGCTCAATCTTTTATTTCTATGGAAGAAGGGCTAACTATTGATACTAGAGAGATTAAAGATAATTATAGATCAGCTTATGAAGAATTAGAGGTTGTTAACCGTGCTGTAAATATGATTGTTGATGATGTTTCAGATATACCTTTTGAAGTACAGGAAAAAATTAAGGGAATCACACCCGTTGTAGATAATGTTCGAAGAACGCGCGTTGATTTGGTACTTAATAAAGAACCTAATCCTTTTCAAGATATTAATACTTTTAAACGAAATTTAATTATCGATTTACTAATTGATGGAAATATCTTTGTTTACTTTGATGGAGCACACATGTATCAGTTACCAGCACATAATGTAACTATACATAGTGATACAAAATCTTATATAGAAGGATATGAATATGATGGTCATATAGACTACTCCCCTAAAGAAATAATACATATTAAAGAAAACTCATTTAAATCAATCTACAGGGGAGTACCTAGACTAAAACCAGCATATAGAACCATGTATTTATTGGATAATATGCGTAAGTTCCAAGATAACTTTTTTAAGAATGGAGCGGTTCCCGGTTTAGTACTCAAAAGTCCAAATACTCTTTCAGAAAGAATAAAAGAAAGAATGTTACAGGCTTGGCAGACTAGATATAATCCTAAAAGTGGTGGAAAAAGACCACTTATATTAGATGGAGGACTAGAAGTAGATAGTTTAACGAAAATTAACTTCAAAGAGTTAGATTTTCAAAGTTCTATCAACGCAAACGAAAAAATAATTTTAGAAGCAATGGGAGTACCTCCTATTCTTCTTGATGGAGGGAATAATGCTAATATTAGACCTAACCATCGACTTTACTATCTAGAAACAATAATACCGATAGTAAGAAAGGTAGGTTATGCCTTTGAAAGATACTTTGGCTTTAAATTAAGTGAAGATGTTTCAAATATTCCAGCTTTACAGCCAGAATTGAGAGATCAAGCAGCTTATTACCAAGCTCTAGTAAATTCAGGTATAATGACACCAAACGAAGCTAGGGAATCATTAATTTTAGAACCAATAGAAGGTTTTGATGAATTAAGAATCCCAGCTAATATTGCGGGTAGTGCGGTAGACCCCGAAGAGGGGGGAAGACCTCCCGAAAACGAGGAAACAAATGAATAAAAAGAAAATACTTAAAGTTTTGGCAGATTATTTTGCTAAAAAGGGTGTTATGATGACTCCCGCGGAATATAAAGCAGCTGACGACACACCAATGAGATTTATGGTAGCTAAGAGACCTTTTGGCTCTTGGGCAAGAGTATTGCAAATGGTAAAAAGGAATTTTCCAGTGCAATACGGAAAAGCTACAAATCCTGTTGCAGCAGCACCAAAGGCAGCTCCAAAAGTGAGCAGTACTATGGCAGCAGCAATGTCTAAAGCTAAGCAAGCCTCTAAAAAGGCTTAAAAAGTAGGTAGTTAAAATGGAGAAAATTTTTCACTGGACTAATACTTTTAAAACTCTAGGGGAGAATGATGATGGTAGCGTTAATATTAGAGGATTAGCGAGTACTAATTCATTAGATCGAACTGGAGATGTTATTAATCATGATGCGTGGACAAAATCGGAAGGTTTAGCTGGATTTCAGCAAAACCCTATAATTTTGTTTAATCATAACTATAACAAACCTATTGGTCGTGCTACTTCAATAGAAGTAAGCAAAGAAGGTCTGGAACTTGGAGCGAAAATCTCTAAGTCTGCAGGCGAAATTAAAGATCTAATTAAAGATGGTGTTCTTGGAGCCTTTTCCGTTGGTTTTAGAGTCAAGGATGCTGAATATAAAGAAGAAACTGACGGATTTGAGATAAAAGACGCCGAACTATTTGAAGTATCAGTGGTTAGTGTTCCAGCTAACCAAACTGCTATGTTTTCTCTGGCTAAATCATTTGATTCAACAGACGAATACCAAGAGTTCAAAAATCTTTTTATAAATAATAAAGAGGCTAATCAATCTGATAAGATTGAGACGCCACAAGCGACGGGTAAAACCGTTTCACAGGAGAAACCTATGTCTACTGACAATGAAGCTCCTAGCGCTAGTGTTGACTTGAAAGCATATGCAGAAGAAGTAGCTACAAAAACAGCTGCTAAATTTGCTATGGCTCAAGCAGAAAAGGACGCTAAGGAACAAGCTCAAGTGAACGCAGCAGCAGCAGAAGCTGCCGCAGTAGAAGCTGAGCAAGAAAAAGTTAAAGCGATAGTAGAAGTCGGAATGGAAGGTGCAGAGCGCCTTACTAAAGACCTAGAGGAACGTGTTTCTGAAAAGCACGAAGACCTTGAAAAAGTCGTTGAAGAACTTAGGGTTGATCTCACCGAGAAAAAAGCAGAAATCGAAGCAATTCGTGAATCTAAGAGAATTTTCGGAAGAGAAAATCCAGACTGGCACAAGGCTTATGAGAAAGACATCAATGATGCTTGGACCATGGGACTTGCAACAGGCAAAGGTTGGGACACGAAACTTGGACAAAGTACTATAGAAAAAGTTAACGCACATTCGGGCGTTGGTGTATCTACTGCAGACTTCGAACAAACTGTTTCAACAAATGTGGAAAGAGACATCCAACTAGCATTAGTATTAGCACCTCTATTTAGAGAAATTCCTATGTCTAGTGCAACTCAAATCATACCAATCTTACCAGATAGCGGTTATGCTGAATTCGCTTCAGCTCAAACAGCAACGGGCTCAAGCCCACACGGTAACTTAGCCCAAAGAGGCGATACTTATGGATCGGCTTACGGCGGTATTGATTTGACCGAAAGAACTCTTTCAACTAAAAAACTAATTTCACAATCTTACTTAGGTAATGAAACTGAAGAAGACGCAATTCTACCAATTCTTCCTTTAATTAGGGAATCGATTGTTAGATCTCATGCAAGAGCTGTAGAAAATGCAGTTCTGTTGGGTAACAACGCTGATGGCGCTTTTGGTACCGGTGGTGCATCGTTTGATGGACTCTGGACATTAGCAGAAGCTGATTCTGACGTTACACAATCAAGCACGGCATTTGCTTCAGACACAGTTACAGCAGCCGAATTATTGGCACTAAGGAAAAATATGGGTAAATACGGAATTAATGCTTCCGATATTTTCTATTGTGTATCTTCAACAGCTTATTTTAATCTGTTAGAAGATGCTGAATTCCAAGATGTGAATTTGGTTGGTAGTGCAGCTACTAAACTAAATGGTGAAATCGGCAGCGTATTTGGTTCTAAAATCATAGTATGTGACGAATTCCCAACAGCAGCAGTCAATATGCCTGCAGCTATTGCAGTTTGGCCACGAAACTATGTAATGCCACGATTAAGAGGCATGACCATAGAATCTGACTATGAAGTTGCTAACCAAAGAAGAGTACTAGTTGCTTCACAAAGAATTGGCTTCACCGATATGATCGATGGTGCTACTTCCAAGTGGGCTTACCAGTACAAAGGTTCTTAATAGCTAAATGAATTTTTATGTGGGGGAATTTATTTTCTCCCGCATAATATTCTAAGAGAAATATGGCAAATTTAGTAACATTACAGCAGTATAAGGACTTTGCGGGCTTGCAGGGAGTAAAAACCGATGCTCGTATTAATACTATTATACCTCAAGTTACTCAAATTGTTAAAACTTATTGTGGTACTTCACTTATAGACTACTATAGTAGTGCTAAAACTGAATATTTTGATATAACAGACAAACTTACTACTAGAGTTATGTTAGATGAAGGTCCCATTGTAGCGGTAACTTCGGTACAAGAAAGAGATAGTCAATCAGACTCATATGTTACACTAATCACAGAAAATTCTGACAGTAGTGGTAAATATGAATATATAATTGACTCAGCTACAGATAGTATAATACGTACTACTAGTACTGGTACTAAAAACTTTCCAGTAGGTCATAAATCTGTAAAAGTAGTTTATACCGCAGGGTATAGTGCTACACCAGCTGATTTAAAACTTGCAGTAT
>CAJWKH010000044.1 GCA_913042085.1 uncultured Gammaproteobacteria bacterium
TCTAAAGACTTATCAACATAATGAACAGTGACACCGTGAAGTCTATCATTATTTTCAATTACTTTCTGGTGGGTATCTAATCCTGGGTATTTAGGAAGTAGAGAAGGGTGTATGTTGATTAATTTGCCCATATATTTTTCTATAAAAACTTCACTTAATATCCTCATAAAACCCGCTAGAACAATTAAATCAGGGTCATAACCATCTAATATCTGAATAAGTTCCTGATCAAATGTTTCTCTATTTTTAAATTTGGTGTGGTCTACAAAATGATTATCAATAGAGGCTCTCGCAGCTCTCTCAAGACCAAATGCATCTTTCTTATTACTGATAACGCAATTTATATCAATATCACTATCTTCTTTCTTGAAGCTATCTATCAAGGCTTGGAGATTAGAACCATTTCCTGATATTAGGACAGCAACCTTGAAAGTGTTCATTTTAATTTTAGACAAAGCTTAGGCTAGATTCGTTCCCTTGATTTTCATTAATAGAACCAATAGTTTTTGCATAAAAAGAACTTTGATTAATAGTGCCTAGTGCCATTTCTTCATCTTCAGGAGAGATGGCAATGACTAATCCAATCCCGCAATTAAAGGTTTTCAGCATATTTTCTTCAGATATTTTGGCCACATCTTGGATCCATTTAAAGTGTTTATATGCAGGCCAGTCACTAAAGTTAAATGCTATATCAACTTTCTGGTTTTTATTTAGCATTCGAGGAATATTTTCAAAAAAACCACCTCCTGTTATATGCGCAATAGAGCTAATCTTTAGTAGTTTACTTAAATTTAGAACTTCTTGGACGTATATATTTGTTGGTTTAAGCAAGATTGTCCCTAAACTTTCTCCCTCAATATCATCGTCTAAAGAGATTTTGTAGTTTTCAAGGACCTTCCTAATTAGAGAGAATCCATTTGAATGGAAACCTGACGATGAAATACCAATCAGTACATCTCCATTTTTTGGACCATCCATTCCTATCATTTCTTCTTCATCAACTACCCCTAAAGAAAACCCAGCTAAATCAAAACTATTATCTGGGAAGCTTCCTGGATGTTCAGCCGTTTCACCACCCACCAACGAACAATTAGCCATTGCGCAGCCTTCAGCTATTCCTTCTATTACTTTACTGGCTGTATCAACCTGTAATTTATCCGTTACGTAATAGTCTAAAAATAATAAAGGCTCTGCACCACAAACGACCAGATCGTTAACACACATTGCCACTAAATCTATCCCTAAGTTCTCAAATTTATTTTCTGCCTTAGCTATTTCAATCTTTGTTCCAACGCCATCTGTACAAGTAACTAGAAGGGGGTTCTTAATATGTGCCGGAATTCTACTTATTGCTGAGAATGAACCTAAACCAGATAGTATCTCAGGTCTTTTGGTTTTGTTTACGAAGGGTTTGATCCTTTTTACTAGCTCGTAACCAGCATCTACATCTACACCCGATTTCTTATAGTCTAATTGTGAATCTTTATTATCTGAAGTCATCGACTTGTAATTGAATTTAGCTTATTTTAACAATCTTAGAACAATACTTCTGAAATAAATGAGAAATGATTAAAAAAATATTCATTATTTATATACTTATATTTTCTTTTTCTTTAATAGAAAGTTCAGAGGTCTATGGTTTAAAGAATAGTTATGAAGTTGAGATTGCACTTAATGGCCCTGACAAAGCATCTATTGAAGAAGGAATGCGAGAGGCATTAAAGAACCTTATGGTTAGAATAACAGGTAGTACCGCAGTAGTTTTAGATCGGAAGCTTAATAAGCTATATAGAAACCCAGAACAATACATCAATCAATACAAGCTTAATTCTTCTGACGGAGTTATTAATGCCGTTTTCTTCTTTGAGGGAAATCAGGTAAGAAATTTTCTTTCAGATAATCAATTACCACTTTGGCTATCTGAAGAATCTATTGTTATGGCTTATGTTCCTTGTCAACTCAAATCTTCTATAAATCTTTTAGATACTGCTGACAAAGAATCATGCAATATTCTTAAAGAAAATTTAACAAGTCTCTCCGAAATGCGGGTTGTTGAATTAGCTTATCCTATTTTAGATTTTAGAGATCTCAACTATTTAGATTCATTAAGCTCTGTTTCTTACTCTGCATTTATGAATAATACGATTAAGAGGTATGGTTTGGAAAACTGGATCGTTTGTCTTATAAGGGATGATTTTGGAATAGTGTTAGAAGAAGCAGAATGTTTCTCTTCTCTTTCTAACAGCGCTAACAATTTAGATAGAACCTTCAATAATTTAATTAATAGTATCAACTTAAGGAAAAGTTTAGTAGTTAACAAAAAGGAAAAGACAAATAGTAGAGTTTCTATAGAAGGAGTCTTTGATTACTTTACACTTGAAAAAGTTACAGAAGAACTTAGGTCACAGATTATCGTTACCGATTTAAATTTAGAGAGTATTAATAAAGTTTCAATTGTCTATGAAATTTCTACCTACGGGAATGTAGAAGATTTAGAGAGCCTTTTGGACATTAATTCAAGTTTTATTCAGTCAGAAGACTCTTCGAAGAAAAAACTAATATACAAATATTTGGATACCTAAAGATGTTATCAGTTATACCTAATTTAATAACAGGCTTAAGGTTTATATTAGTAATACCAATAAGTGTATATATTTATCAAGGGAACTATTTTACGGCTTTGGTTCTTTTTATAGTAGCAGGACTTTCTGATGGTTTAGATGGATATTTAGCTAGAAGATTTAACTGGACTAGTGAATTTGGACAATTCGCAGACCCTTTAGCTGATAAATGTCTTATTTTAGCTACCCTTTTAGCTTTAGCTTTTTCTGAAAGATTACCTTTGTGGTTTGTTTACACCATGTTGACTAGGGATGGACTTATCTTAATAGGGTCAATGTTGTATCTGCTTCTCTTCGAAAGCAATCAAGCGTTACCTAATAGGTGGGGTAAACATTACACTGGATGGACTATAGCATTATTCATAATAATCCTTATAGGCTCTTCTTTTAATTTCCTTCCTCGGTTTGTAGAGTGGATTGCGATGTCAGGAGTTTTAATTTTTATAGTTCTTAGTTTGGGTTCTTACTTCAATAAAGAAGGTAGGGACATATTTAGAAAGATCATATGAATAAGCTTCCTGAACAACTTCATTTAAACGTTCAATTAGATGATTCAATAAACCTAGATAATTTTATTAGCTGTGACTCTACTAAAGACTTCTTAAATATTATAAGTAATACTACAGAAGATAATTCTATATCTAACTTTTATTTGATTTGGGGCAATGAAGGAAGAGGGAAGTCATATGTTATGCGAGCTTTGCATAGAAAGTATTTAGAAGACGGTAAACAATCTTTCCATTTTTCTTTTAAAGACAAGAAAGTTACTTCACCTGAGATCCTTACTGATTTAGACTCTTTAGAAGCAGTATTTATTGAAGACCTTCACTCAATGGAAATTTCTAGAGATTGGGAAAAGGCAATGTTTAACTTAATTAATGAATGCTACCTTAGTGGAACCAAGGTCTATCTTTCTTCAAATATAGTTCCTAAAGATTTAAAAATTAGCCTTAAAGATCTTTCCTCTCGTTTATCTTCTTTTACAGCAATTGAGGTGCCAGAAATCACAGAGGAGGAAAAAATACAAGCCTTGCTGCAATCATCTGAAAGAAAGGGATTTCTTTTAGATGATAAAACTATTAATTATATTATTAGTTATACTTCGAGAAGCTTGTCCGATTTATTGAGACTATTGAATGAATTGGATAGTTTTTCTCTACAGAAGAAAAAGAAGATTTCTCCTTCTTTGGTTAGGGAAATGGTAAGCTCTAAATAAGGCAGTTTTCACATCTGACGTATAAACCTTTAGGGTCATTAAATTTATCTATTTCTCTTAACGATTTAATTGATTCTTTCAAAATAATATTGTCTATTATAAATTCAGGAATCAGTGACTTAACGGCTGATGAAAAACTTTCAAATAACTGCTGTCTCCAATCTAGTTCTGGTGAAGGGTAAAATGTAATAAAGTCATCAAGTTCTGCAATTTGGGCAGCTCTTTTGATAGCGTCATTCAAATTTCCTAGATTATCTACTAAACCCAATTCAAGCGCTGTACTTCCAGCCCAAACTCTACCTTGGGCTATTTTGTCCACCTCCTCAATAGGAATTTCTCTTGCTTCGCTTACTAATCCAATAAATCTCTTATAGCCATATTCAATTTCACTTTGAATAATTTTAGATAAGCCTTCATTCAATGGTTGGGTGACATCTGCAGATAGATCTAACTTAGAAGTTTTTACACCATCACTATTAATTCCAATTTCATTCAGCGCTCTGTCAAAAGTTGGCAACATACCAAAGATCCCAATAGATCCCGTTATAGTATTGTGAGATGCCCAAATTTCATGAGCATTCGCAGAAATCCAATACCCTCCTGACGCAGCTACATTACCCATTGAAGCTATTATTGTTAACCCTTTTTCTTTTGCCTCTAATAGTTCTTGTCTTATTTGTTCTGAAGCAAATACACCACCTCCACCAGAGTCCACTCTTAAGACTATTGCTTTTACTTCATCATCTTCATGCGCTTCACGAATTAATCTAGAAGTAGAGTCGCCACCAATCATTCCAGGAGGTTGCACTCCATCGACTATAGTTCCTCTTGCAACTATAACTGCAATCTTATCTTCAGCAGATTCAGAACTTTTTTCAGATTGAATAAGTTGAGAATATTCATACCCAGAAATCTTAGCGAAGCTAGTTTTATCTTCTGATTCTCCAAATAGCTCTTTTAAATAGTTTCTAGTTTTAGTTCTGGGTAAAAGCTTATCTACGAGTCCATAATTCAAAATAGCTTCAGCACTAGAGATACCAGCTTCAGTAAGAATTTTATCTGCATTATCTACTAAGTATTGAACTTCTTCTGGAGACATACCTCTATTTTTTGAAACAACATCTTTATACGAATCCCAAAGAACATTGAGATAGGCTAGATTCGCTTCTTTTGCTGGGTCAGACATTTCATTTCCTAAATAAGGCTCTACGGCAGATTTGAAGGTTCCTACTCTAAAAATATTAAAATCAACTTTTATTTTATCTAGAAAAGACTTGAAGAATAATCTACTTCGACCGAACCCATCAATTTCAATGGCTCCGTCAGTATTCATAATTATTTCATCTGCAAAGGACGCTAAATAGTAACCGCTCCTAGTGTAGTAATCACCTACTGCAATGATGTTTTTATCTGCTTCTTTAAGTCTTTGGAGAGCTTTACCTACATCGTAAAGAACAGTTTGTCCCGTTCCTTCAATGTTATCTAATCTTAGGACAACATCGGTCACTCTTTCATCTTTAGAAGCTGATTCTAATACTTCTAGTAAATCGCCAACATATAACTCTGAAGGTAACTGACCCCTAATAATTGCCAGAGGATCATTTGACCCCGCTACTTGCTCCACAATAGGTCCGGGTGGACTCAATACTAGAGCTTTTCCAGAAGGGTCTTTAAAATCTTTAGTAAAGAAAGAAGCTATAAAAGAAATTAATGAAACCAATACGACTATTAAAAATAAGCTATTTAAGGTTAAGAAGAATAATTCTCCAGTAAAAAGCCAAGAAAAAGGGTTTTCCTTTAACCTTTGAAAAAAACTCTTTTCTTCCATAACAATTCCTCTTTAATTATTTTAAATTATAGACAATACATTTTCAGGAGGTCTTCCTATTACAGCTTTATCGAGCTTCACTACTATTGGTCTTTCAATCAGTTTAGGATTTTCTGACATAAATGTAATTAGCTCGTTTTCCGTTAAGCTCTGATCTTTTAAGTTTAGAAGTTTATATTCATCTTCTCCCTTTCTGATTGCATCTCTAGCACTAAGACCTAACTTATTTAAAATCGATGCTATTTCTTCTGTAGAAGGGGGGTTCTCAAGATATAGGATAATTTCTGTATTGACGTTGTGCTCTTTAAGAATTTCTAGAGTTTGTCTAGATTTACTACACCTTGGGTTATGGTAAATGATAAAATCATTCATAATTATCTAATCTAATTTCTTTATGAATCAAAAAATTAAAATTTTTTTAATCCTCTCGCTATTACTTCTTCTAAGCGCCTGTTCAAAGCCAGATTATGAACTATTTGAAGGGCCTAAGGGAAATAAAAGTGATTTTCTAGGTAAATGGTTAGTTGTAAATTACTGGGCAGATTGGTGTCCGCCTTGCATTAAAGAAATGCCAGAGTTAGAAAGTTTTTACGACCAACATAGTAGCAGGGCTCTTGTTGTGGCATATAATTTTGATCGATTAGAGGGAGAAGAGCTTAAAGGCCAGATTGAAAGGTTTAAAGTTAACGTACCAAGCATCCTGACGGATCCAGGTTCATTATTTGGATGGGAAGTTCCCCCTAGCTTGCCAGCAACTTATATATTAACTCCTGATGGTAATTTAGTAGAGACCCTTATAGGTCCTCAAACTAAGGATAGTCTTGAAGAAGTTATCTCAAAATATGAAGATTTAGATTGAAGTAGCTAAGAAAATTTCAGGATTTATTGCTATTCCCATTAGATAAACTTCCCAATGTAAATGAGGACCAGTCACTCTACCTGTTTGTCCGATTAAGCCAATTAAATCCCCTTTTTTTACTTTATCTCCATTTTTAACTTCTATTTTACTAAGATGAGAATAGCTACTTACTAGACCAGCTCCATGATTGATATAGATCACATTGCCTTTGTAAAAGAAGTTTGAAGCAATTATTACTTCTCCACTTAAAGGAGCCAACACTTCGGTTCCTTCAGGGGCAGCAATGTCCATACCACTATGCCTATTTCTAGGTTGATTGTTAATAAACCTCCTAACGCCAAACTCACTACTGGTTAGACCCTTTGCAGGTTCAGTCATTGCCCAGTCTTTCAATTTTATTGGAGTAAACGTGTTTTTTGCTACCTGACTTAACCCATATTCTCTTTTTATCCTAGGTTGAAGGTCTTCACCAGGACTTACAAAGTCATTGTTTGAGATAGTGATTCTAGACTCTCTGTAATTTTTATTAAATATCTTACTTGAGCTAAATACAGCACCATCTTGCTTAATTTCAATTTTTTTACTTTTAAAGTCCAAAGGTATTGGTATAAACATTCTGGATTGATAAAGAGAATTCTTGCAGATAGAAGATACGAGACCCTCAGCATTAATTTCTTTATTCCTATCAAAATCTTTATTGTTAATATCAATACTGAGTACACCTCCAGGGTAGGGGCTATTAATCGGAAATTTACAGTTATCAAAAAGAAATAGTTTTTGGTCCAAAGTGCAAGAACCTAAAAATAAAGTGAATACTATTATTGATATTTTAATTCTCATCAGAAACATCAATAACTTTTGTGATAATCTGACCTTCTTTAAGCTTGCCTTTTATTTCATCTCCTATTTTTACTTGTGAGTAGGAGTTAATAACTTTCTCTCCTTTTCCTTTGGTCAAGATTGAATAACCCCTTGAAAGAACCGAAAGAGGGCTAACTGCCTCAAGAGTATTGGAGCTGATTAAGAACTGGTTTCTTTTTTCTTCTAGGACAGCTTGTATTGCACTTTTACTATCCTTAATTGAATTTTCTATTCTATTCTTACTATTTTCAACCATCATAAATGGAGAGAACTCTTTTAATGAGGAGGAAATAGAATTAACTTCGCCTTTAGAAATTAATAAGATTCTTTCTAATAGACTGGCTAAATGAGTTTCAAGCCCGTCAATTCTTTGCGAGATTTCTCTTAATTTATCTCCAGGGTGTCTAATGAGTTTAGTTAAGTTCCTTAGACCTTCATGTCGTTTCCTTAATTCATTATTTATTTGTATATAAAGATCCTTTTGTGCTGATGTTATAAGTGTATTTAGATTGCTATGATTTTGACTAATTATTTCAGCAGCTGCCGAAGGTGTAGGAGCCCTCAAGTCGGCAACAAAGTCAGAAATTGTAAAATCAGTCTCATGACCTACAGCGCTAACTAAAGGTATCTCAGATTCGAAGATTGCTCTCGCAACGGATTCCATATTAAAACACCAAAGGTCTTCTATTGAACCTCCGCCTCTAGCTAGAATGATGAGATCAGAATTCTGAAACTTATTGGCTCTCTCAATGGCTTTGCATATTGCATTTTCAGCTTGTTTACCTTGTACAGGAGTTTCAACTAAAGTTATTCGAATGCTAGGAGATCTTCTCGAAAGGACATTGATAATATCTTGGATAACAGCACCAGTGGCTGAAGTGATTACAGAAACCTCCAAAGGAAATTCTGGTAAATCTTTTTTATTTAGATCATCAAACAAACCTTCTTCATCTAGTTTTTCCTTTAAATCTTCAAATGCTTTAAGCAGAGCACCTTCTCCAGAGACTTCAATGTGTTTAACATTAAATTGATAACGGCCTGTAGGAGAATAGATACTAACTTTGCCGTTAAGAATTAATTCATCACCTACTTTTGGTTCAAAGAGAAGGTTTGTGTTATCGAATTTAAACATCACACAATCTAAGGAAGACTTTTGATCTTTTATGGTAAAGTACCAATGACCTGATCCATGAGCGGTGAAGCTTGAAATTTCTCCTTGAATCCAGACATTAGAAAGATCTTTTTCAAGTAAACCTTTTGCTAGATTATTAACATCGGAAACTGAAATTATTTCTTGGTTATTTTGAATAAAACTATCCATAAAATTAGACTCAAAGTATAACTTAGCTAATGAACGAAGAGATAAAAAAATCCAATGACATGATAAAGGGTTTGAGTTCTCTTTTTATTGGCTCTGCTTTGTTAGGTATGTCAGCAATTTTTGTCCGTTACAGCGATTCTTCTCCTTCTTTAGTCGCTTTTTATAGAGCCTTTCTTGCTTTACCTTTTTTATATGCGTGGGTCCTTATAGAAGGAAAGGCAGTAAATTTATCTTTATTAAAAAATAAGAAATTATTCTTTATTCTACTTCTGTCAGGATTTTGTTTTGCAGTAGACATGTCATTTTGGAATTGGTCTATAGCATTCACATCAGTTGCTAATGCAACTTTAATGGCTAATACAGCACCTATATTTGTTAGTTTCATAGGATTATTTTTTCTAAGGCACAAAATAAAACCTGAATTCTTTTTAATATTATTTCTTGCAATGATAGGAGTTAGCTTAGTTATTCTTTCGGGCTCAAATGACAATAGCCCTAAAGTATTCGGTGATTTTTTAGGTATAGTGGCAGCTTTCTTTTATGCAAGTTATATTCTTTCAATAAAATCATTAACCGACAGATTCTCCCCAGCCCAAACCTTATTTTTGGCTACCATTGTCACTTCGATATTTTTAATCCCTATTAGTTTTTTTGAGACTAGAGACGTAATTCCATCATCGGCAGAAGAGTGGGGCATTTTATTTAGTTATGCTCTGGTATGCCAAACCATAGCTCAAGGCATGATTACATATGGGATTTCAAAAATTTCTGC
>CAJWKH010000045.1 GCA_913042085.1 uncultured Gammaproteobacteria bacterium
ACCCTATTCCAGAAGGAGTCCCCCAAGAAGCAATAGAGGAGGCCACAGCAAAAGCTTTTGAGAGAATGGGGGCCGCACATCATAGAGTTGATACTTCTAGAAATGCAGCCATGCATGAGACCCACACCATCGATTACATTATTTTATTAAAGGGAGACGTTACTTTAATTTTGGATGAAGAAGAGGTTCGACTAAAACCGCACGATGTCGTTGTTCAAAGAGGCACTAACCATGCTTGGGTTAATAACGGTTCAGATCCGGCGATCTTAATTGCAGTTTTAATAGACAGCGCCTTGGTATAGATAATTGTTCTATGAGCGAAAGAATTGAAGGCGGTTGTTTTTGCGGTTCGATTCGCTACAACTTTGAAAACAAAGATTATTCTTCCTCAAATTGTCATTGCTCTATGTGCAGACGCATATCTGGAGCTGCATTCGTTTCTTGGATGGCTGTCCCCAAATCTAACTTTGAATACTCTCAAGGCGAGCCAAAAAAACTAATCTCTTCTTCTCATGGAACTAGATATTTTTGTAAGGAATGCGGGACCCCTGTTGTCTGCCTTCTTGAAGAATACCCAGAATATATTTATATAACGATTTGTAGTTTAGATAGGCCC
Organism: uncultured Gammaproteobacteria bacterium; assembly: GCA_913042085.1. Taxonomy (GTDB): domain Bacteria; phylum Pseudomonadota; class Gammaproteobacteria; order Magnimaribacterales; family Magnimaribacteraceae. Next base: position 617 of record CAJWKH010000045.1, read on the forward strand.
GAAGACTTTAAACCAAAAGGCGATATGTACACTGATGAAATGCTACCCTGGTTAGAAAAAAACAAGTAAGCAGAATGAAAAAAAAAATTTCTTCAAATAAATCTATTTTTTTACTTTTAATTCTCCTTTTAATCTGTTCTGCCTGTTTTCAAAATTTACCAAATAATATTTATCCCAATATGTTGGATCTATCTTTTGGTTTTTCTGGTCCTGATGTACTAAAGACATTTGAGACTTTAGGCGAAACGGGAAGAACGCAATATATATACTCGTCTTTAATCCTTGATACAGCTTTTCCTATAATTTATGGCCTTCTGTTCTTTGCTTTGCTTCTAAAACTAAAGGAAGAAAGGGCTTTTATATTGTCTCTACCATTGATGGCCGTTATTCTTGATTTATGTGAAAACATTTCTATTTCTTTAATGATGTCTTCGGATCTTTTTTACGAAATTTCAGAGTCTCAGATATTCATTTCCAGTGCTCTTAATCAATGTAAGTGGGTCCTTTGTATTTTAGTTATCGTTATTTTGCTTATACGGTTTGGAAAAAAAGCAATCTTAGATCTTAATACATAAAAAAATTAAATTTTTTCAGTGATATAATTTCATTTTTTTTCCCAATCAATGAAGATAGCCTTAAGGAACTTTCACAAATATATTAGTCTGCTAATCTCCGTGCAGTTACTTTTGTGGACCATATCTGGAATTTATTTTTCTTTTAATAAAATTGAAAACGTACGTGGAGAACAATACCTAGTTAAGGGGCTTGATGCTTTGAAACAAAGTTCAGAACTTTCTGAAAAGTTAAGTTTTGAAGAATCGATAAAAATAATCGAGGAAAGAACCACCCTTAATCCAATCAGCGTTGTTCTTATCGAGGACCTAATGAGAGGATCTGAATATAGAGGCAGAGAGTTGCCTTTGTATAAAGTTGTTTCAATTAATGAAGACGATGAAGAAATTAATGTTTACCAGAACCCTTTTTCTGGAGAAGTTGTAGCAATAAGATCAACTCAGTGGAGGATTTGGGATTTAATGTGGGGGCTACACATAATGGACTGGGTTGATAGAGATAACATTGGAAACATCTGGCTGAAGATTTTTTCTTTCATTGCTTTATTTTCTTCGGTGTCTGGGATTGTTTTATTTTTTTATAGAAAATGAAGAAATTTTTTATTAGTCTTGTTTACCTTGGAAGGAGAGTTTTATTAGCAAGATTTTAACAACTATAGCGTTGGTAGCAGGAGGAGTATTGCCTCTCTTTGCCGATATAAGTGTTTACCATTTGCTTAATCCTGACTGGGACTCGCATGCTCGCGTTCACGAAGCTTGGAGGCTCTCCACGAATTTTTGTATCTTTAGTTTAGGCATGTACTTACTGTGGGCCAAACAAAAGGAAATGCTACCTGCTATCTTAAGCCTATGTATTCATTTTGGCTTCTTTGTTGCTGCTATCACCATGCCCTTATATGGAGGCACTTCTGTAGGAGAAGGCATTAGGGAAGCCCACACTTTCGGGGTTCCCATTAATGTATTATTGTTTTCTTCAATGCTCGTCATCCAATTAACGGCTATAGTATTAATTGTTAAGGATAAAAAAACAAAGGAGATTTGACCATGAAAGCAGAAGAGTTTTTTTCAGAAGGTTTAAGGCTAGCGAAACCAGAGTATTGGACTATATTTTTTAATTTTCTTATTTATTTCGTATTAATGGTCATATCCGCTATTACAGTAATTGGTTTGCTGATCGTTCCTTCGCTGGCAGTAGGCTTGGTGAGGTTCACAATACGTGCCGGAAGGGGCGAAGAGGTTGATGTGGGAGATTCTTTATCTTGGGGCTTTAAAGATGGAATGTGGTGGAAATCATTAGTTTTTTGTGTCATCGCAACCATAGGCATGATCATTGGCTTCATGCTTCTAATTCTTCCGGGTTTATATCTTTCTGCGGCATGGTTTTTAGGAATTTATTTGTTAGTAGACAAAGGCTTGGCTCCGATGGAAGCCTTGGGCAAGTCCAGAGAGCTTGTTCATGAGGTAGGTTTTTGGAAAGTTTTTATAATCATTTTTGCAATGAGCATAGGAATGCAGCTAATTGCTCTTATCCCAGTTTTAGGTGTAGTTGTTAATGCTTTCCTCTGGCCTCTGGTAGTGATGGTTTATTTTGCTATTTACGAGCATGCCATTAAAGGAGGAGCAAAGGCACTAGACGCAGACTTTCAAGAAGATTAATAAAGAAGCTGACCGAAAGAAAAAAGACCCTCAACAAGATACTTTTAACTCTAAAATATAATCAATGGAATTTAAGCCTATGCTTACGCCAAAAGAAATGCTGCACAAAGGCATTTTCGGTGGCACTTACTTCGCAGAGCTTATTGATTACAAAGACTTTCCTGAAGATTGGTTTGAGGATCTCGAGGAGTCCGCTTATAAGTCTAAAAAGTATTTAGTTAACGTTAATTTGTTTAAGATTAAATCCGGTCAATCACAGAAAGAATGGGAGGTTAAAGGCTGGATTCATCCTGATGATCCGCGAGGTTGGTTTGAGTGGTATTGCAAATACTTTTTAGGAAGAAGACATGAAGATGATGAAAGGCAGATTAAAAGGTGGGCTGCTTTCTGTGGACCAAAAGGGAGGTGGAGGAACACAATTTATTCTAAAATTCATGCAGATGGGTGTGATGTAGATTTTAGTGAGCACGTCAGCCCAAGAATACAACAATCCCTTTTGCATTGGTCCTATTTGGTAAACAGGGAAGATTATTCAGAGTGGTTACAGAAAAAAGGATATAAAAATCACACCGAATGAATTGCCTTCTTTGCACCGAGCCCTCAGTAAAGCTTTTTTTGGAAGTAGATAACAAGATTTATTGGAAGTGCGAGCACTGTCTTTTTATCTTTTTAGATTTTAAGTTTCGATTAAGTTCTTTGGAGGAAAAATCTCGTTATCAAGAGCACAATAATGACATTCATAATTCAGATTATCGTTTATTTTTATCAAAATTATTTGAACCTTTAAAGGCTAGGCTTGGGGCAAGATCAAGAGGTTTGGATTTCGGGTGTGGACCAGGCCCGGCTCTAGCAGAAATGTTTAAAGAAGAAGGTTATCAAATGGACATTTATGACCCTTTTTTCTTTAAAGACGATGTTATCTTTTCAAAAAAATATGATTTTATAACTTGCACAGAAGCTATAGAGCATTTTTTTGAACCCTCCAAAGAACTTAAGCGTCTAGATTCAATATTAGTTAAGGAAGGTTTTTTAGGGCTAATGACAACTTTTTTGACTGATGAGAAAGATTTTGGTCAATGGTATTATAGAAAAGACCCAACGCACGTGGCGTTCTATCAGCCCAAAACATTTGAAGTCATTGCTTCAATGATGGGTTGGAGTTACGAAATACCCACGAAAGACGTTGTAATATTTAAAAAATAAAAGGAGTAAATATGTTTAGTCACATAATGGTAGGAGCTAATGACATAGAGAAATCAAAGATATTTTATGACAAGGTATTGGGCACAATGGGCTGCGAACCAGGCGTTCTGTCCGTAAACCCAACTGGCCACAAAAGATATATGTACTTATTAGATGGAATCATGTTTTTAATTTCTGAGCCAATAGACGATCAAGAATCAACTATAGGTAATGGAAGCACGATAGGTTTTAGTGCTAAGAATCCGGAAGAGGCGGATGCGTGGCACGAAGCCGGCATTAACAGCGGCGGCACCACTTGCGAAGATCCCCCTGGGCCAAGAGAAGGAATGGGCATGAAATTTTATTTGGCCTATTTAAGAGACCCTTCTGGCAATAAATTATGCGCTTTGCACAATATGGCCGGTTAGACTTCTAAATGCAGATTGAAATAGAAGGCGCTACCTTAAATTACGAAACAAGCGGTGACTCTTCAAATCCAGCCTTGGTGCTCTGGCACGGAGCAGGTTGCACTCTGCGAATGTGGGACGCCACATTAAACAATTTGAAGGGGAGGTTTTTTTGCATAGCCTTTGACGTAAGAGGAGCGGGGCAAAGCACTTCAGGTGTTGAGCCCCTTGGTCAATTTACTTTTGAGCAATACTCCAAAGACATCAACTTAATTCTTAAAGAGCTTGATATTGAAAAGATACACCTGTGGAGTATGGCCTGGGGGACAAGGGCAGCAATAGCATACAGTTGCCTAAATCCTGAGAAAGTTATATCCGCTGTCTTTAGTGATGCAAGCATAGGTGTGGCTGATATAGCAGCGCAAAAAGAAGGAGTGAAAAAAGCACTGGCAATTCAAGACGAGGCAGGAATGTCTAGATTTGGCCTTCCTCTGGGCTGGAATGAGCATACAAACCAGGAGACCGCCCACCTGTCTTTGTCTGCAGCAGCAAAGTTTAATTTAGAAGATGCAATAGATGACTTAAAAATTCCAATAATGGTTATGACAGGGGATCACGACCCTAACCTTCAGTCCAGTAAAGAAATTTCTGAAAGGCTCCCTTCTGCAAAATTAAAAATTCTAGAAAGTGTTGGGCATGGTTCAGTGTTACAGAGGCCAGATTTAACTGTGGATAATTTTATCGAATTCCATAACTCTCTTGGGTTATCCTGAAACCATGATCAAAAATAAGACAATAGTTATTACCGGTGCTGCAAACGGAATAGGCAGAGCATGGGCTGAAATGTTTAAAGCTGATGGGGCTAAGGTTATAGCCTGCGATAAAGACGAAAAGAAGCTTCAGGAGCTAGATGAATTGGACATTTCCACAGTTTTGGCTGACGTTTCCAAGCCAAAAGAAGTAGAAGACTTTATACATTTTGCTGTAAAAGAAACAGGAAAGATCGATGCATTATTCAACAACGCAGGAATGGGGTTTGGTTATAAATTAGAAGATTCTCCTGATGGCGGTTTCGAACATCATGTGGCCGTTCATCTTTTTGGAGCTGTTTATGGAATGCGGTACGCCATTCCGTATATGAGAGAACAAGGTTATGGAAGGATAATTAACACCATATCAAGAAATGCGGAGACCAATGTGCCCACCACTTCCGCTTACTCCGCTGCCAAGGCCGGAATTTGGTCAACCTCTAGAGTGGCTGCCAAAGAAGTAGCCGACACTGATATTTTGATAAATATGTTAATACCTGGCCCAACCAATACCCAAATCTGGGGCAAAGAAATGAGTCACCTTCAAGATCCTGAAGAGACTTACCCGACGGCTAAAATGTTAGCTCTATTAGAAAAAGGAGGCCCAAGCGGAAAAGTTTTCTGGGATGAAAAAGAGTACCCAATGTTTGGTCAGGAAAACGAGATATTGAAAGGAAAGTAGAGCGACCCCTGAAAAAAGCCGCTCTAATTTATAGTTTAATTAACTGGAAATACTTTAAAGCTCAGAGTGCCTTCAAAGAGATCTACCCTACCTTGTGCAAGGTTTAATACGCCATTGTTTAAAGAATCAAATGAATGAATTGATACTATCTTTCCGTCACGACTCCAAACTCCCTGAAGGGATGCAAATTGCAATTCCCCATCTTGGTTTACAGTCCTGGCCTGGCCAACCATGTCTCCAGACATTCCATCATCACTATTAACGTTAAAGGTGTGGGTTAGATAAACTTTTCCGTACCCCTCGCCAACAACACCTTCTGATGTTATTGTGCTTTTACCATCTTCGGCAGTCCAAGAAGTAATTTTGAAATTTGCTGGAAAGCTTTCTCCACTAACTTCGTAAGCTATAACGCTTTGAGAGGTTAAAGAGAATAAGGCAGCTAAAATCACTAAAAGAATCCTTTTATGTATTTGTTTAATCATATTTTTTTCCTAAATTTATATTAAAAGCTAGACTTAACTAACTTCAGTACAACTTTAGTAGATTTAAAAACATAAACAACTAGAATCTAAAAAAAAGGGCCCTAAGGCCCTTAACTTTTTTTATTTACTCTCAGGGAGATGATTCTGGCTGATAAGAGTAATAGTCAACCAAAGGAATCATAAGGTGGGCATAAGGGGTACCTTTAAACATCACATAAGGCGCTCCAGTAGTAAAGTCAGTGGATTGACCTTCCAGCGAAGAAGGGTCTTTTGGCATAAGCATCAGATGTGGCCCAGACTCAATGTAGTGCGCATGTCCAGCATCTTTTTGACCGTCTGTACCTAAAGTGAAATTATCTACACCTAAATCACCATGATTCATCCAAACCCATCCATCACCTTTCATTTCTGGAATTGTTCCCGCTTTATAGGCAATAGCCCATGCAACTGCGTTTTTATCAGAACAAGCAGGCGCGGCATCATGAGGCATTCCAAAGCCTCCATCAGGCATTGGCATAAAGGCTTCACACCTCCATCCATTTGTTCCTTCTCTAATAACAGAACCGTCTCCACCTATTACAGTTGCAAAATCTCCAATGAAGCTCGGAGCTGATGTTGTGTAGGCCCAAATTTGCCATTCCGAAGAAGCATGAGAACCCTTTGGTTCCCCCGCATTGACTCCAAAAGAAACAAATAAAGCAATCAATGTAGCTATAGTAAATTTTTTAAACATTTTATCTCCCATAAGTTTTTGTTCTTGATAGTATACATGTTCATGAAAAAAGGAGAAAAATATGAAAATTTTTAAACTTATATTTATTAGTTTACTTACCGGTTTAATTTCCCTTTCTGCGATGGCGCATGACCCAAAGGGCGAATCTTTTACCCTATCAGGCAAAGTTACATCTGTAGAGCTTACCGATGACGGTGGAGTGATAACTGTTTCGGCTGAAGCCGGAAGGTACGGAAAGGTTTTTTTAACTTACAACGTCAAATTAAATCCAGCACTCCCCAATCAAGGTTACTTTTCTGGAAGAGGCATAGGCATTGATGACGAAGGAAACAGAGAAGCAGGTTCTAGACAGGGCGTATTTAGAAGAGAAGGATCAATTATGAACTTTTATTCTTTAGACGACGTAAGTGATGGCAGACTGAACTATTGCGAAACTACAATAAATTTAAGAACAGATGAGGTCGAAATGACTTTCTACCCGTTTTAATTTGATTTAATCAAATCACTTATGGCAGCTCCCAAGAATAACTGGCTCCTGCTAGCCATAATTTTCTTGGGCTTCTGCTTAAGGGCATTTAACTTAGGATCAATTCCTGGTCAAACTTTTGACGAGGTCTTTTACCCTGTCTTTGGTTTAAATTATATTTTAGGGGAAACGTTTTTCTCGGTTCATCCACCTGTTGGTACTTATTTAATAAGCTTAAGTATCTACATTTATCACCTTTTGCCTTGGACCGAGCCCGTGCTTTCTTCTGGAGTCAACATATCTGACCTAAACCCCGTAAGCTATAGATGGCTAAACGTGATAGCTGGAACAACTCTTATTTATGTAGCCTACAAGCTTTGCATTGAACTATTTGATAAAAAACATTTAGCTTTATTAGCTGCTTTATTTTTTGCTTTAGACGGATCTTTATTGGTTGATTCTCGTTTTGGTCTTATAAACGTTTATTTATCATTGTTTGGTCTTTTGTCTGTTCTTTTTTTACTTCAATATTTCAAAGGAAAGGGCAATTTGCCTCTTCTTCTTATTGGAAGCTTTCTATTAGGTTTAACTTTCTCCATAAAATGGAATGGATTAGGTTTTTGGTTAATGAGTATGTTATTTGTAGTGTTCATTTTGTTTTTAAACAAACAGTGCGAAAAAGAACAAAACCAAGCATTTTTTAATCAGGAACAAAAGTTTAAGACTAATTTTTTGTTAATTTTGTTTGTTCCTTTTGCAGGATATTTAATATTTTGGATTCCAGATCTTCTTTTTAACGGTACAGATATAGTCGATAAACATTTCCAGATGGCCTCGTACCATACTGACAACGTAGAGCAGAAATTGCACCCATACAGCTCCAGTTGGTTTACTTGGCCAATCATGCTTAGACCTATAGCTTATTATTTTTCCTCGCAAGAAGTAATGAACGCTGCTGGAGATAGCCTGAATATTTTTAATGCTGTTCATTTATTTCCAAACCCCGCCCTTACTTTATTTTCTTCTATTGCGATCTTTGTAATGTCTCTGAATTGGCTTAACTCCTTTTCAAGGTTTGTTTCATCAAAGGCATATGATTCAGATTTTATAGCCACTACTTTTATTCTTTTCGGTTATTACGCCAACTTCCTTCCATGGGCCTTGGTTTCAAGATCAGCATTTATTTATCATTACCAAGCCTCAGCCTGTTTCAGTTTTATGGCCTTAGCTTATTTGCTTTACAAGATTAGTCTAAAGGAGCGTTTGGAATATAAAGCTTTGTACATAATCTCATTATCATCAATATTGATCGCTGCAATTTATTGGCTGCCGATACAAATAGGATTGGACATTTCTGAAGAGGCTTTTTACTCAAGAATGTGGTTAGAATCATGGATATAGACTCCTCAGAGGGTTCGAATCATAGCATTTGCTTTGTGTTGCCAACTTTTAATGAGGAGGCAAACATTAGAGAATGTATAGAGTCTATATTCTCGCATCAGAATCAGTCTAAGGACCGTCTAATAAAGATTTTGGTGGTGGATGATAATTCTTATGATAAAACTCAAGAGATAGTTCTGGAATTAAAGAAAACGTTCTCTGAATTGCAGATGATAACAGGTCAAAAAAAAGGCCTGGGCGATGCTTACAAGAGAGGGTTTCAGTACGCCTTGGACCAAA
>CAJWKH010000046.1 GCA_913042085.1 uncultured Gammaproteobacteria bacterium
TCAGCTCGAAGCTGCTAGACTTCTTTGCTACAAAACTCTTTGGTTGCGTGATGAAAATCTACCAAATTCCAAAGAAGGTGCTATGTGCAAGTGGTGGGTTCCAGAGATTACTTATGAGATCGTACGCCAGTGCTTAACACTACATGGGCATTATGGTTATTCAAGTGAGCTACCTTTTGAGCAACGTCTACGCGACATCCTAGGTTGGCAGATAGGTGATGGAACATCTCAGCTGTCAAAGCTTCTTGTTGCCAGAAGTATGTTTGGTAAGGAATTTGCAGGTTAATCCTTACAATAAAATTAATGATCTCTATTTGATAAGTATTGTTAAACTAAAGAACTGATTATCTGATAAGAACAGTTTTGTAATCTTTAGAATGATTGATACGATATTAGTTTGACCTTAAAGGTTTTAGGATTGAAGATAGAAAGACTAAGACTGGTAGTTAATAAAATATGAAGAACCTAAAAAATAAAAAATGGCTGTTATCCTCAAGACCAGTAGGTATGGTTAATGAAGGAAATTTTGAATTTCTTGAAGAAGATGTTACTGATATAAAAGATGGTGAATTTTTAATTAAAAATTTATATCTCAGTTTTGATCCTGCCCAAAGAGGGTGGATGGAAGACAGAAAAAGTTACGTACCTCCTGTTGGTATAGGTGAAGTAATGAGAGCAGGTTCGGTTGGTCAAGTCATTGAATCAAATAATCCTGACTTTAACGTAGGCGATAAAGTACAAGGTACCTTTGGCTGGCAAGAGTACGCGATATCAAATGGAGAAGGAATTTTGAATGCTACTGTTCTTCCTGACGGCGCTTCCTTAACTGCGCCATTAAGCATTTTTGGCATAACCGGATTAACAGCTTATTTCGGACTCCTTGACGTAGGGAAACCTAAAGAAGGTGAAACCGTTCTAGTTTCTGGTGCAGCTGGATCAACTGGCTCTATAGCAGCTCAGATAGCTAAAATAAAAGGTTGTCGAGTAATAGGAGTGGCTGGTGGAGCCGAGAAATGTAAATGGCTTACTGAAGAAGTTAAAATCGATGCAGCTATAGATTATAAAAAAGCTAACTTAAGCGAGGTTCTGCCAGAGCTATGTCCTGAAGGTATTGATGTAGTGTTCGATAATGTTGGAGGTGAATTTTTAAACACTGCCCTTACGGTTATAAATCAAGGAGCTAGATTAGCAATATGCGGAGCCATATCAGGCTACAACAATGAAACTCCAGCACCAGGACCTTCTAATTACATGTCTTTAATTATACAAAGAGCAAGGATGGAAGGTTTTATTGTTCTTGATTACATGGATAAATTTCCTGAAGCCATTGGCGAACTTATGCAATGGGAAAGTGAAGGCAAGATTATTTATCAAGAAGATATTCAAGAAGGAATTGAGAATGCTCCTGAAACTCTTTTAAGACTTTATACGGGAAAAAACAAAGGAAAACAGCTTCTCAAGATAGCCGACCCCGAATAAAAATTTACTACTAGAGCTCTTTATGAGTGCCATCACAAAATGCACCTTTTTTGCTGCGTTTGCACCCACAAAAAAATACATCTTGTTTTTCATCTAATTTAACTTTTTCAGGTAAAAAATCAGTACCTTCATGCGATCCATCACAGAAGGGTTGTTTAGCACTGAGACCACAACGACACTAGTAATAACTCTTATCTGCCTCTATTGAAATCTTATATGGAAATTTTTGGACTATTTTTGGATCGTTCATACAAAAAAAATAACATAAACAAAATTTAAAAAGTCGAATGAGATTTATTCTCAGGTAAGTTATATTTAATCTAGGAGAAAGAGATTGGCTATATACACAATTCTAAAAATGGGAAATCCTTTATTAAGAGAAACCGCGTTGGAGTTCTCGAAAGAGGAAATTTTGCATGAAGATACAAACGAATTGTTAGCCGACATATGGGAAACCTTAGATTTTGCAGGAGGAATTGGCCTTGCTGCACCACAAATAGGAGTTTCTAAGCAATTAGCTGTAATCAAGCTCTCTGAAGATTCAGATAGATACCCTGATATGGAAACTACAGAACCTTATGTGATCTTCAATCCACGAGTATCTGTATTAGATAAAGAACTGCAAGGCTTTTGGGAAGGATGTTTAAGCGTCCCTGGGTTAAGGGGTTACGTTGAAAGGCCTAGGAAAGTCAAGATTGATTATCTTGATGAAAATGCAGAAGAGAGAACAATCGAAGTGGAAGATTTCTTAGCTACCGTTTTTCAGCACGAGCTAGATCATCTTATAGGCATGTTGTATGTTGATAGAATGGAAGACGTTAGTACTTTAATGTTTGAAGATGAGATGGTTCTTCAAGAAGTTAGCGAAGAAGAAATATTAGATTAAATAGGAGTTAAATTATGTCTAATCAAATCGATACCATAAGGGCTGCATGGCAAGGCAGAATCTCGGGTTGCTTGTTAGGAAAGCCAGTAGAAATGATTTCTATGAGAGAGGGTCCTGAAGGTCTAAATAAATTTTTATCAGAATCCGGTTCGTTGCCTTTAAGAAATTACGTAAATTACATGGATCATGAGATGTTGAGAGGCGCAAACATAAAGTGTTGCTTAGGAAAGATGGATAAAGCTGAGGTAGATGATGACATCACTTATCTTGTGTTAGCTTTAATGATGCTAGAGCGTCATGGGATAGATATTGATACGGATGACGTTGCCAGGTCCTGGATAAATCTTTTACCTGTGGGCGCAACTTTTACTGCCGAACGAGACTCTTATCTAAAATTAATAGAGAGACTGGATATGGCTTATCAGTTTGGTGGTAAAAGAAATTTTGATCTTAATGAAATTAATGATGGTGAATATAACGATTGGATTGGTGCACAAATAAGAATAGACATGTATGGCTGGGTCTTGCCGGGTAAACCTAAACTTGCTGCTGAATTAGCTAGAAGAGATGCAATACTTTCGCATCGAGGCTGTGCAGTAGAAGCTTCAGCTTACATAGCAGGATTGTGTGCCCTTATACCTGACACAAACTCTAGAGAAGAAGCTGTTAACGCAGCTTTAAATCTGATTGATAAAGATTCTGAAGCTTATGAAGCAGTTTTATTAGGTATAGATAAAGCCGGTAAACCAGCCTCAAACTTACACGAACATTATGGGGACATGTCACCCGTTCACAGCCTGAATAATTTATCCGTAGTGGTTTGGGCGTTTTTATCTTTTCAGGATTCATTTGATGAAGCGATTGGTGAAACCATTTGCTGTGGTTGGGATACGGACTGCACCGGTGCCACCGTTGGTGGTTTGATTGGATTAGACCAAGGCTCAATACCTGAGCTTTGGACAGAACCTTGGCAAGGAAGAGTCCTTACGGCTGTATCGGGTGTAGGAGAGTTGAATCTAGACGATTTGGTCGATAGAACATGTGCTTTAGTAGATAAATTTTCTAGTTCACCTGATTTACCTTAAATTCTATGTCTTCTCCAATAATAGTTTTTGGAAGCATTAATATGGATCTGGTTGTTTACAGTGATAAACAACCTGCCAAAGGAGAAACTATTTTAGGAAATAGTTTTGAAACTTTCCAAGGAGGTAAGGGCGCTAATCAAGCAGTGACCGTTTCAAGATTAGGTTTCCCGGTTTCATTGATTGGTAAAGTCGGAAATGATGTTTTTGGAAATGAATTACTAGAAAGCCTTAACAGCGAACACGTAGACACTTCGATGGTTGGAAGACACGAAGGTCCTTCAGGGGTAGCTTTCATTTATGTCTTCGAAGAAACTTCGGAAAATCAGATTATTGTTATCTCTGGTTCCAACGAACAAGTTAAGTCAAATCAAATGCCAGATAAAGAATTAAGTGCGAGCGATGTTTTAATATCTCAACTTGAAGTTCCGCCTTCAGAGATTGAAGATCTATTCATTAGAGCGAAGAATACAGGTACTTATAGAATATTAAATACAGCTCCAGGTTTAAAAATTAGTAAAAATCTAATTCATGAAACTGATTTACTTGTCATGAATGAACCCGAATTAGAAAACTTAACTGAACGAACTCTAGAGAGACAGAATGCTGACTCTATAGGTCAGGCTATAAAGGATTTGAATCTAAGTACAACCCAAAGTGTTGTGGTGACACTTGGATCAAAAGGGGCTTATGTTTATGTTGATCAAAAAGGTCAATTGATTGAAGGCTATAAGGTTGAAGCTGTGGATACGACTGGTTCTGGCGATTGTTTTATAGGGGCCTTGGCTAGTCAATATTTAGAGAGTAAAGATTTATTGGATTCGGTTAATTTTGCCAACAAAGCAGCTGCATTATCAGTAACAAAAAAAGGGGCTTCAGCTTCTATGCCAAGCATGGAAGAAGTTGTAAATTTTCATCAAATTACTTAACCTGTCGGAAGGGGGAAGACAATGACAAGCGATTTCAACATTGAAATAGAATACAAGCATGTACCGAGACTAGATTCTGGTTCAGAAGAAAGTATTAATTACCTGGATGAATACGGGTATGTAGTAATTAAGAATGCCTTAAGTTCAGAAGAGGCTCAAAAAACTATTGATCTTTTATGGGACTATTTAGAAGGACTTGGTACTGGAATAGACAGGAATGACACATCAACTTGGGAAGATGAACGTTGGCCTACGTGCGCTCATGGTGGGATTATGCCAAGTTACGGCATTGGACACTCAGAAGCTCAATGGTTTTTGAGAGGAATACCTAATGTTAAAAAAGCTTTCGCAAAGATTTGGGATACTGAGGAATTATTAACAAGTTTTGATGGGGTTTCTCTTTGGAGACCTTGGAACGTTAATCCTGAATGGAAAACTGAAAGTGGTCAGTCTTGGTTTCATATAGACCAGCACCCTATATCAAAACCAGGTAAGCAGTGTATTCAGGGACTAGTAAATCTTTTACCTACTTCAGAGAAGATTGGCGGTAACGTTGTAGTCCCAGGATCTCATAAACTTTTTGAAAACATTCCCCATGAATACGAAGAGAGATTGGCTAGACTTCCTCTAGATGTAGATCATTTCCGTTTTCCTAATGACGATCCTAAGCTTTCATCAGAGAAAGCGGTGATGTGTCACATGGAGCCAGGCGATATGCTGCTTTGGGATGCGAGAACTATTCATTGTAGTAATTCAGGAACAGAACTTCCTAAAAACACAAGTAACCTTATTAGAGCTGCATCTTTAATTTGTATGATGCCCAAACATTTAACAAGTGAAAACGTATTAGAGAAAAGAAGAGAAGCGGTAGAAAAACTTATTTCCACAACGAACTGGACTAACGGTTTTAGGAACGCAGATGAATTCCCACTCATACTAGAGGCTCAAGATAGAGATAAATATAAGTGGCCTGAAAAACCTGTTCTTAATGATTATCAAAAATCTTTAATAGATTAAGATGCAAACATTTCAAGAGTATGCTTCTGCTGGAATGGGCATCGCCTTTCATGCCAAGAATCTTCCTGAAAAGAAAGCCATAGTAAGTGAGCATGGCGAGAGGACCTTCCGAGAGTTAAATGAAAACAGTAATCGTTATGCCAATTTTTTATTGGATAAAGGTCTAAGGCCTGGTGAAGGAGTTGCTATTGTTTGCAAGAATCGTCCTGAATTCTTAGAAGCCCTTTTTGGCCCTTTAAGGGTTGGTCTGAGAATAACACCAATAAATTGGCATCTTACCCCAGAAGAGATATGTTATATCGTAGAAAATTGTGAAGCCAAAGTAGTTGTTTGCGATGCAATTTTCCCTGATTTCATAGAAGAAATTAATAAACAGTTGCCAGAAGTTATTGTCATGTCGGCTGACGGAGAACATCCGTTGGCTATTCCTTTTAATAAAACAATTGCCGAGTATGACGAATCAGATATTAGTGATCCTGTTGCAGGTAGGTCTATGCTGTATACATCGGGTACTACAGGAAGACCTAAAGGAGTATTTAGGAAGGAGAATCCTCCTCCCTCTAAGACAGAACAATTTACATTAGACACAGCTGCTTTTAATCCTGAAACTGATTTTAGTATCTGCCCTGGTCCCGCTTATCACGCCGCACCACTAGGATTAAACATCAACATTTCTTTGATGGCAGGAGTAGGGGTTTATTTGATGGATAAATGGGACGCAGAAAAAATGCTAGATCTTATCAGTCAATATAAATGCACTCACACTCACATGGTGGCCACCATGTTCCATAGGGTTCTTAGGTTGCCGGAAGAAGTAAGATCAAAATACGATATATCTTCTATGAGGTGGATATTGCATGGAGCTGCGCCATGTCCAGTTGAAGTTAAAAAGGCGATGATTGATTGGGTTGGCCCGATTATTTATGAGTACTATGCAGCAACTGAAGGTGGAGGGTGTTTTATTCAGCCGCAAGAATGGTTAAAAAAACCCGGTAGTGTAGGAAAGGCTAATGAGGGAACTGAAGTAATAGTTTTAGATGAAGAATTCAAAGAAGTCGAACAAGGCAAAGAAGGCACTATTTATTTCAGCGCACCTTCAACGGGACGTTTTGAGTATTACAAGGCTGAAGAAAAAACATCTGGAGCTTATTGGGGAGATTACTTCACCATGGGCGATATAGGCTATTCTGATGAAGACGGTTACTATTTTTTAACAGGTCGAAGCGCAGATACAATTATTTCTGGAGGAACAAATATCTACCCTCAAGAAATTGATAATATTTTACTGATGAACGATAAAGTTGCGGAAGTTTGTTGTGTAGGAGTGCCTAATGAAGAATGGGGAGAGGAAATTAAGGCAGTCATTAACTTAGAGAAATGTGCAAATGCGGACGAGGTTTTAAAAGAATTACAAAAGATGGCAGAGGAAAAATTGTCAGGATTCAAAAAGCCCAAATCTTATGAATTCTGGGAAGAAGAGTTGCCGAGATTGCCTACAGGTAAAATTCAGAGAAATCTTGTAAAGAAAAGGTTTTGGTAATTTATAAATTAATTAAATAATTTAATACCCTTTCTTCAAATAACTTATTAAAACCTTCTACATCAATATCTAATGCCACTTCAGCGTTATGCTTAGGCTTAAAAATCTGACCCATAATGGATTCATTAAATTCGCAAACGGTTTCTCCATCCGTGTACTGTCCTTTCGTTTCAACAGTGACATAGGCTTTCTTAAACTCTGCCAGTTCAGGAGCGAAACAAAGAGCCATAGCCAGTGAATCGTAAAGATGCAGCCCCTGATCAATAATATTGTGATTTGGGTTAATTTTTAGCCATGGCTCAACAGATTCATTTACAAACTGGCAAAAAGGGTGGGGGTTTTCTCCTATAGATTTCAGCTGGTCTCTACTAAATCTTGTTTTATGACAAACATCCAAAGGCACTAAAGTAAAATCTATTCCAGCACCAAACACTTTAGAAGCTGATTCCGGATCAGCCCATACATTAAATTCAGCTGCTGGTGTGACGTTTCCAGGAACTTTAGCAGCACCAGCCATCATTGTTATTTTTTTTATGTGCTTAGATAAATCAGGTTCTTCATCTAGGGCTTTCGCAACATTCGTTAAAGGACCAATTGTGACCAATTCGATGTCTCCTGAGTGCTCAACACAAGTTTCGGCAATAAAGGAAGGTGCTGACAATTCATCTTCTTCCGGTTTAAGCATTGGGGTTAATTGCTCCATTTCCTTTCTTTCGCCGAGCCATTTTCTTTTCTCATTTCTTTCAAGGTCGTAAGCACCAGGAGCTCCGGTGTGCACAGGTATATCTTTATCAAATTCTTTGACTAAGTACTTAGCATTACTGAAACCCCTTTCAACAGGAACATTTCCTTGAACTGTAGTTATTCCTAAGATTTCTAATTCAGGAGAATTCATAGCTAGCATAATTGCAAAGCAGTCCTCTGGATCTCCTCCTTTTGTTCCCATGGCTGGGTCAGTATCTATAATTATCTTTCTAGTCATTTTGCGTCATTGATGTAATATTCATAACCATAACAAGAAAGAAAAAAAAGATGAACAATAAAACTGAAACAATATCAATTTCTACACATTTAGGAGATGTTGTGGGAGTCAAAGAATCCAATGGATCATATTTTAAAGGCGTACCTTATGGTGCAGATACTTCAGGCAAGAATAGGTGGCGTTCCCCGCAAGAACCTGAATCTTGGTCCGAGCCTTTTGACGCATCTTCTTTTGGACCTCAATGCCCTCAATTCAGAATGGGAGAAGGTGGCTTTAGAGGAAGTATAGCTAAAGCCTACGGTGTAGAAGTTCCCCCAGAAGAGACGCCAACTGAATCAGAAGACTGTTTGCGTTTAAATGTTTTTACTCCTGATACAAACTCTAAAGAGAAGTTACCAGTAATGTTTTGGATACATGGAGGAGCTTTAAGATACGGTTCTGGCGACCCCTATCTTCCTCAAGGCATATTAAGTAAAGATATAGTTTTGGTCAGTATTAACTACAGGTTGGGTGAGTTAGGGTTTTTTGCTCATCCTGCTTTAAAAGAAGAGGGTGATGTGCCCACAACCAATTTTGGTTTATTAGATCAAATCAAAGGTCTGGAGTGGGTTCAAAAGAATATTGAAAATTTTGGAGGCGATCCTTCGAATGTAACAATCTTTGGAGAGTCAGCAGGAGGTCTGTCAGTAGCTGCTTTATTAGTTTCTCCTCTATCAAAAGGACTTTTCCATAAGGCGATAGTTCAAAGCGGAGGTTTTGCAAGAATGGCATTGAATGCATATGAATTAAATGAAATGGGTACGACTGGGAGCATGGTAGGCAAATCATTTTGTAATGCTTGCGGTGTGGAGGATGGCCCTGATCAGATAGGTAAAATGAGAGATTTACCAGTTGAAGAAATAATCCAAAATGGGATAGGATTTCCTTCTTCCTTGTTTATTGATGAGATTTCCATGCTTTCTTCGGTGATACAAGGTTTTGAACAAGGAATAAATCACAAAGTTCCTACTATCATAGGCACTAATGCTGATGAAGGGACGGCTCTTTATTGGGGCAGTCCTTTAGCTGACGAAGCTCCGCCAGTAAATTCAGTAGAGAAATATTTAGAGATCATTAAGCAAAGGTTTGGAGAAGATGAAGAGAAAATGCTTTCTATTTATCCAGCTTCTGACAAAGAAGAGATGATAAATTCAAGCAAAAGGCTTTTGGGCGATTCAT
>CAJWKH010000047.1 GCA_913042085.1 uncultured Gammaproteobacteria bacterium
TTAAAGATAGAGCTCTTTCTGCATGATCTAATCCAATAACTTGAGTAATCATTCCTCCCATGGAAGCTCCAACTATATGAGCTTTATCAATATTTAAATGATCCATTAAGGAAATAGCATCTTTGGCCATATCATTAAGATCGTATTTTGCGTTTGTTGATTGTTCTGCTGCAGTGAAATTTCCTTCCTCATCAGAGAAAATATTGAAAACATAGTTGATTAGGTTCTTAGAAATGCTTAAGGGAAGAAGTTTGGCTACCTTAGAAATTAAACTTTCTTTATAAAGCCAAGTGCTTTTACCAACATCTCGGTTATCAAATCGAACGACATGGAAACCCTTTTTAACTAAAGGATTAATAAACTCCAAAGGCCACTGCATGCAGTTGGCGTTTGCACCCATAATTAGAAGGACTGTGGGATTGGAAGAATCGCCGAAGTCTTCCCACCAGATACTGATGTCGTTTACTTCGGCAATACCTTGAGGCATTAGGCTAATTTAAAAGTCTCTACGCCACTCTATTCCAAATCTTCTTGGTTGGCCCCAATAATCTGCAACCATTCCTAGTGAAGGATCACCTATTTCAGGATCTCCACCTTGCCATAACTGACCAGACATATATTCTTTGTCTGTGAGGTTTGTACCCCAGAAAGTTAAGGTAGTTACGCCATCAGGAAGAGAGTAAGTAATTCTTCCATCAATTAGGCTGTAACCAGGCGTATTAGATCCTGGTGTGTGCCTTAAGGTTCCCCAAGAATTATCACGCTTAGTTAATCCAAGCTGACTTACAACATTAGCGCCTGAAGATAATGATTGCGTGTGTATAAAAGACATATCAAATGTATGACTTTTTCCGTTATCACCAGAATACCCAAATGGAGTGTCGCTTAGGTCTCTTGTAGTAATGCTTGTTACGAAAGTAGTAGGATCATAAGAATAGTCATCAACAGTAAAGCTGTTATACATTCCATCCATCAAACCGTAAGTCATGGTCATTGCCCAGCTATCAGATAATTGTGCAAGCAGCTCTAGCTCTAAACCTTGAATTTTTGCTTCTTCAGCATTAATTATGTCAGCTGTAGGTTGTCCATCGATAACCCTTCCAACCGTTATTTGTTGATTTTCATAAATGTTATGGAAGTAAGTACCATTCAGTCTCATAGTTCCATCTCTGAAAGTGCCCTTAAAGCCTACCTCGTAGTTATCAGATACTTCAGGAAGGAAAGCCTTCATGTCGATAGCTTGATTGAAACCACCGGATGAATAACCTTTACTGTAACTGGCATAAGTCATTACATTTTCTGTAGTAACATGACTTACAATAACTCTAGAAGTGGTTTCACTGTAATCAACTTCTTTATAGCAAGTTTCAGATTTAGCCATCATCGTTGTAGGGTCTATGTTTCCAGGGCAATTATTACCAGGGTCAAATGGTCCTTTCACATTATTGCCATTATCGCCCGCATACAAATATTGGCCTCTAGTGTATTTTCTATCGTCTTCGGTTCTTCTTACACCAACGGTTATATCTGTTTTATCGTTTATCACGTAAGTGCCTTCAGCAAAGAAAGCATCGTTAGAGTTAGTCACAATGTTGTATTGAGTTCTTGAACCGAACATTTGTGTGCCCATTACCGTTTGGGCTACGTTTAAAACGCCCGGTATAACTACATAAAAGAATGGCCATGCAGTAGGTGCTGGAGGTGTATATCCCCCTAAAACAGGTACATCGACAATTCCATAATTGTCTTCTTCAAAAGTATAAGCACCAATGGTCCAACTTAAATTATCAGTGTCTCCGCTCAACCTTATCTCGTGTGAATCAACATCGAATTCCTGATCGTAATTAATAACATCTAAGAGGTTAGTGGTTGAAGTTGTTGGTGAATTACCACTACCCATACCCCAGCCCCAAGTACCATTATAGTTTTCTATTTCTCTATGATTTGAAATCATAGTCAATGTTCCTATGCCTATATCTAGACTTTGAGTAAGAGTATAGGAGTCTGTATCTGAAATAGCATCTTGATTAGGGTTATTGTCTCTTCCTAAACCTGGGCCTGTTTCCAGACAATTTTTTCTCATGGTGTCATAGGTTCCTGCCAAATAAGCCACAGCAGGGAAGCCAGTAGCTAAAGCTCCGTTTGCAGGAGCTATAAAACGGCAGCTAGATAACGTAGATAGTTCATCTGACTCAAAATGATCGTAGGTTAACCTAGCGTTATAGTTATCACCTGTGTATTTGAAAGAAGCTCTAAAAGATTGAGAATCTTCATTACCTTGATCTTCTCCAGTGATTTGGTTTTTCATAAATCCATCTGTCTCTTTAGACATAACTGCAAACCTTCCAGACAATTTATCAGTCATAGGTACGTTTAAAACTCCCCTAACGACAACATGCCCTTCTGTACCAAGACCTACATTAGCAAAACCTTCTAAGGCCTCAGTCGGGTCTTTTGTAATGATGTGAATTAATCCTGCCGTTGTGTTTCTTCCAAAAAGAGTTCCTTGAGGTCCTCTTAAGACTTCTACACGATCAACATCAATCAAATCAACCATTCCACCCTGAGGTCTACTTAGATAAACACCATCTATATATATTCCAATCTTAGGATCTTGTGTTTCGGACCAATTAGATTGCCCAATACCTCTCAAGAAAACATTCGTTACCGTTGAATTTATTCCTTGAGCTGAAAAATTCAAGTTAGGTGTTAATTTAGTTATGTCTTGAATTTCAGTAATGTTTCTTGCTTCTAATCTATCTCCATCCAAAGCAGAAATTGGAATAGGTACAGATTGAGCTGACTCTTCTCTTTTCCTTGCGGTTACCACCACCTCGTCAAATATAGATGATTCTTCTTCAGCAGAAAAAGTAAAAGAAGGTATCGTGATTAAAGAAAGTCCTAAAAATAGTGCCTTAATCTTCATAAAATTCCCCAGATAATTAAAAATTGGCTATATTTAACTACGTAAACGTATATTTTGGAAGAAGATTCAAGAGACAATTAGTCTAGCCCCACCTCGTTAGATAATCACTTAAATCTAGTTCAGGTAAAGATTTTATGTGCCCGGAAGGTATTCCTACGTAAAGATATCCTATAACCTCATAATTAGTAGGTAATTCTAAAGCATCAGTAATGTGCTTATTAAAAGCCATTTTACCGGTTCTCCATATAGCGGAATATCCAATATCATGTAGACCTAAGAGTATATTCTGAGCTGAAGCCCCTAAAGAGATGATTTGCTCTATTTTAGGCACTTTTGGGTGCTCTTTAACGTCAGCAGCTAACACAATTACCATTGGGGCTCTGAAAGGTGCCTTGTTAAGCTTTTCTTCTAATTCTTCAGTCATTTCTTCACCTGAAGAACGAGAAGCTTTAATAAATGAATCGGCTAACTTTTTTCTAGAATCCCCTCTTATTTCTATAAACTTCCAAGGCCTCAGCCAAGCGTGATCAGGAGCCCTTAATGCGCCCTTATAAACTTGCTCCATTTCATCAATTGTGGGTGCAGGCTCAGAAAGGTGAGCTACAGAGTTCCTATTTTGAATTGCTTTTAAAGTTTCTAAGGCTAAATAACAGATGACTCAAGCTGTATATCAGATAATTGCCAGATTACATCGAACTTATCTTTATACTGCTTGGCCTCTTCAGTTTTACCTTGAATTTCTAAAACTTTATATAATCCAAACATGGACCATCCATTTCTTGGATAATCTTCAAGGTCTTTCTTGAATACGGCTTCTGCTTCTTTAAATTTACCCGCCTCTATCAACACTTTTCCAAGTGATTGTCTGGTCGGATAATACCAAAAAGGAGGTTCCGTATAAGGAAGATCATCTTGTAACGCTACTGCCTTTTTAAAGTTGTTTATAGAAGTTTCAAAATCTCCTTCCATAAAGTCAATTTGACCTTGCAAGAGATTTACTGCTATTTCTAATAACTGTGCAGATGGTTGCCCTGCTTTAACTAAGCTCTTAATCTCTGGAGTGTCTATGAGAGGTCTTATAAAACCCAATTCCTTTAAAGCATCTTCTTTTCTTCCTAGAGCGGATAAAGCAATACCTCTGGCATAATGATAAATTCCTGATGAATATTTAAACTCTGGAGCTGGAGTAGAATAACTTAAAATTTCTTCCCATTTACCAAACCTTACGTAGGACAACAAAGGTATTGTGTGAAAGAATTCTACAACCGGGAATTGTCTTATCTGCTCAGGACCAACATATTTAGCCACTTTAAGTGCAGACTCTATTGATAAACCGCTTCTTCCTTCCATGGTTGATGCTGCCCATAAAAAATGGATGTTATGAGGGTAATATAATGCAGGGTAAAACCCCTGGGCATTGCATTGAGCAATATATTCTTCATCTACTTCTGCGGCTTTAATATTAGCTTCTGAAGCATCATGATACCTTCCTATTCGCCAATAGATATGAGCAGGCATGTGTACTAAATGCCCTGCTCCCGGAACCAAGGCACCAAGTCTATCTGCTGCGGCTTCAGCTCTTTCAGGAGAACTTGAAGCTTCTACGGCATGGATATATAGATGAATAGCCAAAGGATGGCTTGGAGCTTTCTCTAAAACGTCCTCTAGCGAACTTATAACTTTAATTGTATCTGGTTTTGGGTTCCCATCTTCAGCCCAATAATTCCAGGGCATGGTATTCATAAGTGATTCTGCAAAAAGAGATGCAGCGTCCATGTCTTCTGGATACTTTTTAGATAAAGCTTCCATCGATTCAGCGTATTGCCTATCTAATAAATTCCTATCCGTTCCTGTTTTACCGTTGTATCGAGAAGACAAAGCTGTGATGTAATCTTGCTCCTTTAAACTTACAGAGTGCATTAGTTCTTTAGCTTTCTCAATTGCTTTAAAAGCTTCTATTCTGTCAGAGTCTGACATCACTACTTTGCCATCACTGGTAACGTTAATGTTAGGCCCTCTTGATAAAGCCTCTCCCCAGTAACACATGGCACAATCCGAGTCCAACCTTTGGGCAGCCTTGAAGCTACGTATCGATTCAGCATGATTAAAAGCAAAAGACAATACTAAGCCTTGGTTAAAATATCTTTGTGCTCCAGTATTTTCTGTTGAAATCTTATGGCTATGAGTGCCAAGACCATTTAGTAAGGGCGCTCCTGCTTTCTTAACTAAGTAATCTTCATTAGATTCTGAGCAAGATAAAACCACTAAACTGAGGAATAAAATTGATAACTTTTTATAAAATTTCATAATTTCTTTCTAATTCTTTAATTTATAAGATTTATTATAAATTATTCTTCCATATTATTAGACTCTTCAATATAAGAACTGTCATATAATTCGACGAATTAAATAGCATGAAAGGAATACTTCTTGTAAATCCGGGTTCACCTAAAAACTTAGAAGATAAATCAATAAAGGAATATCTTAGGGAGTTCCTCTCCGATGACTTGGTTATTGATTATCCAAAATGGATCCAACAAGTATTAGTTAACTGGATAATAGTTCCTAATAGATACAAAAAAACACAGGAAGCCTATTCAAAGATATGGACTGAAGAAGGATCTCCACTTATCAATAATACGATCGAACTTGGTCATCACTTAGCAGAAGAAAGCTCTTTGCAGGTTGAGACGGCAATGAGATATCAAGAACCTTCCATTGATGAAGGTCTCAAATCTTTAATAAATAAAGGTTGTTCTTCCATACAAGTTATTCCTCTTTACCCTCACTATGCAATTTCATCAAGTTTAACTACTAAAAATAAAGCAATAGAAGCAGCAAAAGATCTTGATGAGAAAGTGGATGTTAATTTCGTAGAGCCCTTCTACAACAAACCAGAATATATTGATTCTTTATGTTCTTTAATTAAAGAGTACAGAAAAGAAGACTCCGATCTACTTCTATTTAGTTACCACGGAATACCGATAAGGCACTTAAGAAAAGCTAACCCTAACAAAAAACACAATTACCAACTTTGTAAAAAATCAGAATGTATATCAAAAGAATTTTGTTACAGACATCAAGTGTATGAGACTTCTAGATTATGTGCGGAGAAATTGAATATTCCAAAAGATCAATGGAAAGTATCCTTTCAGTCTAGGATAGGTCCAGGTTGGTTAAAACCTTTTACTGACAAAGAACTTAATATACTTCCAGGTAAAGGAATAAAGAGAGTAGATGTAATTAGTCCTAGTTTCATTATAGATAATTTAGAAACCTTGGAAGAAATAAACATAGAAGGTAGGCAAGATTTCTTAGCTGCCGGAGGAGAAGAATTTAATTACATACCTTGTTTAAACTCAAGCAAAGATTGGGTAGAGGCTTTAAATAAGATATCTAAAAGATGAAAGGCCTAGAAGAGGGTTCTAAGCCTTTCGGTAACCATCAACCATTGGGGAGGGTTGATATTCGTACTTATTTAAAGTCTGTAACGAATTCCGACTAGTATAGAACGAGGCATTTGCGCTCTGGCTCCGTTCTTAGGCGCTCTTGCTATAACGTCTGTCTCGTCAGTTATATTAGAAACTACCATGTAGACATCCATTGCTTCATTAAGTGTTTTAGCTAGAGAAGCATCTATAACGTTATAAGAATCAATTTCCGTTCCAGCAGCACAACTTGCTACTGAACATGTGCTACCGTAAGAGTAGAATGTTGCACTTCCACTTAAGCCATTTTCAGTTTCAAAACCTGCCTGAAGAGCTAATTGGCTATCAGGAAGATCCGGGATTTCCATTCCTGCAGAAACAGAACCCCAGAAATCACTATCAAAAGTGTTATCGAATTCTGCATCAGTAGAAGTATAAGTTGCACTTAAAGGGTAATTAACACCAGAAGAAGAAGTCATTTCTGTTTGAACTACTAACTCAAGCCCGCTAATAGATGCCTCTCCAGCATTAAAAGTATCTCCGATCTCACAAGAACCTGTAGCTCCACCTGAAGCAGTACATTCACCAAACATGTTTTGGTAATCTGTATCAAAATAAACAGCTTCCATGTTAGTGTTATCTTTACTGTACCTAACTCCCATCTCTAGATTATCAGCCTCTTCAGGGTCAGCTCCTCCACCAGTTGGTGTAAAGCCTTCATGAAAACCGAAGAATAATTGAGTGTTATCATTCATTTCATAAGTTGCACCGAATCCCATTAATGAATTGTCATTATCTGATAATGTTTTTGGATACCCTTTCTCTGTATTGATAGCTGATCTAGCTGAATCTACATAACGCTCTTGAACAATGGTCCAATCCTCAGAACGGAATCCAACATTTACTGTTAAAGCTCCCATCGAAAATTCATCATTAAGATAAATTGCTTCAGCTTCAGCAGTAGTTAATCTGTTATTTGAGCTATAACCTGGATTAGAGCCAACATTTAAAGCACCTAGCTTTCCTCCAGACCATGGTGTAGTAGCGTAAACCTGAAATCTATCTTCAGAATCTTCAGTGTCTCTATACCCTAAAGTTAAAGTGTGCACTTCACCGTTAAATTGGAATTTAAGATCAGTTCCTTCATTGGTGTAAGCACGGTTATTGTTTTTTAACTTAATTTCAACAGGGTCTGCGTTAGTTCCATTTAATATAGCTATGGCTGTCGCTTCACCTGCATTAGCTGCTGCAATAATGTTGTTTATGCCATTTCCATGACCGTAAACCTTCTGATTATCGATTTTATCTACTTTAAACCAATTTCTTGCGAAATCATTTTCATAGACAGTTGCAGTAAATTCTAAGTTTCCAAAATCTGCTAAGTAACTGAACTGATTTGTTTCATGGCTGTTATCCATATTATCTAGGGCAGTTAAACCGTAACGTTGATGTGCGTCTCTTCTAAAATCAGCATCCGCTAAACCAACATAAGTTTGTTCAGATAGTTCATCCGAGTCTTGATATTTGAAGTTTAATTCTTGGTAAACTTCAGCATCAGCGTCAGAATTTAATCTTAATTTAACAACGATATCGTCCTTATCAAATCCTGTATCTTCGCCATATTCTTTAATTGAATCAAAACCATCAGTTTCCCACTGATGAGACTCAACAAACATAGCTCCATTGTCTCCTACAAAACTATAATGAATATGTGTTCTAGAAGTTCCATCTTCTCCAAACTCTTGATTTATCAAACCGCCTGTTTCATCTGCTATAGGGGTGCTAAGTAAATTAATAGCTCCTCCAATAGTGTATGGGCCTTGAGAAATAGCAGCAGGTCCTTTAAGGACCTCAACACCCGCTATTCTTCCTGCAGTAGGAAAATAGTAAGCAGAAGAAGCAGAATATGGACCTGGAGCAATAAGCACACCATCTTCCATAAGAGTGATTTTTCCAGACCTGTCCGCATAAGTACCTCTAATACTGATATTAGGTCTTAAGCCGTAGCCCTCTTCAGGTCTAAAATTAACACCTGGGACATTAGATAAGATTTTATGGATATCAGTGTATTCATAAGTTTCAAGATCTTCTTCAGTTATAACTGAAGCTGAGCCTGCAACTTCTTTTACATCATCTTTAGAGCCAATAATCTCTATTGTTTCAATTTCTACTTCTAAAGCAAATATTGAAAAGGATAAAGATGTAAGCATTATTAAAAAAAAATTTTTCATAGTTTGACCTTCTAAATAATAATAATAATCATTCCCATAATAAGAATCGTTAGCATTATAAATGAGAATGATTCTTATTTACAAGTTAATTTTATAAAAAAATGTTTTGTAGAACAGAAGAGTTCTAATGTTTGTGGTCTTTTAGATCTTGTTCTATATCTTCATGGTCTCCGACCATAATGTGCGTCTCACTCTTTGTTACATACTTTTCAAGAATGGGAATGAACAAAAGAGGAAGAAGCCCTCCTAGCAGGATTCCTAAAGCAGCTGATCGCATAGTGGGATCAAGCAAAGAAGCAATAATATCAGCAAGGATGTGAGCTATAACGGCTCCAATAATTCCAGCTATGTGTCCATTAGAAGTTTTCTTAAGTAACCTATTAATACTCCAACCCGTGTAGTAACCG